>JAPLCN010000160.1 GCA_026392215.1 Actinomycetota bacterium
AATACATCACCTTCGGTTAATTTTTTTACTTCGTTCATTTATTTTCTCCATTTTCATTTAATTAACGGACTTTATAAAATCATCTGTAATTTTTTAAAATTACTTTAAATTATTTTATGATAAATAAAAAAATAATAACAGCTTAATTACCACATATTACTCTTACAAATAACCATATAACGTAAATATGAATTTTAAAATAAAAATCAGCGTATACAATTAATCAGCATCATGTAATAACGGGCAATAATTTTAAAATCATAAAGCAGATAACAGATATATTAATTGCCGCAATTGCCATCAGAAATAATGCAAAAGTAATAACACTTGATAACCATTTCAAGGATATTTCTGGTGTTGAATTAGTATCTGTCTGAAGACTTAAATAAAAAACATTAAAATACGAAGTATCTATCGCCGTCTTTTTCTTTGTAAAGAGGATAGTGGTTTCTAAGACTGGATATAATTTCAGGGAGAATATTTATCAGTAAGTCAACTTCTTCTCTGGTATTTTCAAAACCAAGTGAAATTCTTATTGAGCCCCGTGCGTATTCCGGGCATATTCCCATTGCCAGCAAAGTATCGCTTGCTTTTGAAGCCTCGCTTTTACATGCAGATCCGGCAGATATTGCAATTCCATATTCATCCAGCTTACTCACGATATCGCTGCCCTCGAGATATTTAAAAGTAAAGTTGCAGTTTCCCGGGAGTCTTTTAACCGGATCCCCGTTATAAGTCACGTCACTTATTTTTTCCATGATGGCATCTTTTAAATAATCTCTAAGTCCTGATACTCTTCCGGTTCTTTCCCTTAAATCAGACATCAGGATTTCAGTTGCTTTTGCAAACCCGAGTATGCCGGGAATGTTTTCAGTTCCGGATCTTCTTCCCTTTTCCTGGCCCCCTCCATATATCTGGGGCACAACTTTTGTGCCCCTCCTGATAAATAATGCCCCAACGCCCTTTGGGGCATATACCTTATGGCCGGAAATAGACAAAAGATCCACATTAAGCGCATTCACATCAATTTCAGCGCTCATGTAGCTTTGAACTGCATCACAATGAAAAATAATATTATTTTCCCTTGTGATTCTTCCGATTTCATCTATAGGCTGGATGGCTCCCATTACATTGTTTGCATGCATTATTGTAACCAGGATTGTCTTATTTGTAATTGCATTTTTTACATCCTGCGGGTTAACCATTCCGCTGCTGTCAACTGGAAGATAAGTTATTTCATACCCTTCCTGTTCCAGCACTCTTAATGGCATGTGGACAGCAGGGTGTTCAATTTCAGAAGTAATTATGTGGTTTCCTTTTTGAAAATATGCTTCAGCGATGCCAAAAATTGCGATATTGTTGCTTTCGGTTCCGCCGCTTGTAAATAGTATTTCATCGGCATATGAATTAATGGCTTTAGCAATTGAAACCCTTGAATTTTCAAGAATGTGCTTTGCCTCAACCCCGAAAATATGCGGTTCTGATGCATTGCCAAAATACAAGGTCATTGCATCATAAACCACTTTTGCTACTTCCGGCATAACCGGAGTGGTGGCACTATGGTCAAAATATATATAGCGCGAAAGTTTTTGCATTATTTTATAAAATTACTTCTTTTTAAAAATTTATTTAAAGAATTTTACTTCTTTTATATTAAAAAATACATAAATTCAGCCTTATTTGCTTAAAAAAGAGAGCTTAATAATAAATTAATTGCAGAAATATGATCTTTATTAATTTATAAGCCTACCTTGTTTTGAGAGCAGTTATAATAATAATTCATATAATAATAAAATTAAACCTGTTTTTTTGATTTGTTGAAAACTTAAATAAATTTATTTTTTATCAGTTTTATATTAAAGTATTTTCCATTGTTAAAATATTCTTATTTTTTTCCATTTATTTAATATTTTTTTAACTTGAAAAGGATTTTATTTTGAAGATTAACAAATTTGCTAAAGTGATATCATATATATTTGACGGATCTTATATTTCAATTCCCACATATCTTGTAATTAATGTATTCATGCTTAAAACGGGAAAAGAAGTAGCGATCTGGACATCTCTATGTGTTATATTTGGAAGCATAATGCCTTTTATATTTTTGGTTTTTCTTTACAAAAAAAAGATAATAACAGATCTGCATGTTCCGAGAAGGGAAGACAGATTAAAACCGCTTCTTGTAAGCAATATCAGCTACATTCTTGGATATTTTGTCTTTTTTATTTTAAAGGCTCCGGTTTATTTAAGAGCGATGTTTTTTACTTCTTTTCTGACGACTTTTTTATTAACTATAATAACTTACTTCTGGAAAATAAGTTTTCACACAAGCTGGATAACTTTTACATCCATAACTTTTTATGTTTTTTTTGGCAAATGGGCATTATTTCTTCTCCTGCTTGTTCCGCTGGTTGCCTGGGCAAGGATAAAAATAAAAAGGCATACTATCGGCCAGGTTTTAGCCGGATCGCTTCTTACTTTAATAACTGCTTCATTCGGATACAGTTTTTTCGGACTCCTTAATATTTTTAAATGAAATAAAAAACTTAAAGGTCCTTATTTAAATATTTCCTTATGAAAATTATTAAGTGATTAAGCGGTTTTGATTTTATGATAATAAAATATGAAGCTTATATGCAATAAATAATTCAAGCCCTGTTGCCGCCAAAGCTATAATGGAGGGGATTATAAGATATCTGCTTAAAAGTTTTATAGCTTTTTGGGCAAAAAATGGTATAAGCAAAAATAATGTCAGATTTGTAAAATAAAAAGTGAAAATTACGGCAATGCCGTTTAAGAAGTAAAAATATTTTCCAAGCGCAGGAGGCTGCAAAAACTGGATAATTATAATAAGTACAGATCCAATTAAAAAATAAATAAAATATTTATAATGGTAAAATATCTTTTCCCTTTGAAAGTTCCTGTAATACTGATAAATAAATATAGGGTAAAGTATAATGGCAATGCCTGCCCCAAACATATAACCGGTAATTAATCTTATAATATTATTTGTATTATAAACTCCAAGATAAGATAGAGCTCCATCAATCATTGTTGAGAGCATGAACACAATTGCCAGGATCATTATATATATCGGAGGCAGTCCCGACTCTCTTTTTCTGAATACCAGAAACAAAAAGATTATTGTAAAAAGAAAGCCTGTATATATTCCTGAACACCTTGAGCAAACAGGCATTAATTCTTTTCCGAAAAGCAAAGTTCTCTCCGGGAGCTGGTGGCAGACAGAAAACCCGATTCCACTTATAAATTGCATTATTTTTATAATCATTTATATATAAAGTAATAAGGAAAAATATGCTAGCAATACAAATTGCAAAACTGGTAAATCCGGGTAAAATTTATAAAATTTACATTCATCTGATCTTTAATTTTAATATTTTGCTTTGTTTTGGTTTGTAATCTAAGATTAAGACTATTATAAAAAGAAGCAAAATTATAGTTTTTTATTTTTTATGTTGTTAGAATTATTGAAAATTATTTAATATTTTTTATTTGTCTGGAGAAAATAAATGATCATAGATTTTCATACGCATACTTTTTTATCAGACGGGGGAAACAGCCCGATTGAGCTAATAAGGCTTGCTTATGCAAACGGATATTCTGTTATAGGGATAACAGACCATGTAAGTTATTCCAATATTGATTATATTATTGGTGCAGCAACAAGAGACTGCGAGCTCGCGGAAAGATTCTGGGAAATAAAGGCTGTCCCGGGAGTTGAGCTGACAAATATCCCTGCAAAAAGTATTAATGAGCTTGCAAAATATGCAAAGGAAAATGGTGCAAGGCTTGTGGTAGTCCATGGGGAAAGCATAGCAGAAAATGTTGAAGCAGGCACTAATTATAATGCAGTAAATTCTGATTATGTAGATATTTTAGCTCATCCGGGCCTTATTACGCCTCAGGAAGCAAAAGAAGCCGCCAGAAGAGGAATTTATCTTGAAGTCACTTGCAGGGGAGGGCATTGCCTGACAAACGGGCATGTTGTTAAGATCGGCAGGGAAGCAGGAGCAAAGTTTCTTATAGACAGCGATTCACATATCCATAAGAACCTTTATACCGGTGACATGCAGGCAAGAGTTGCAAAAGGTGCAGGGCTGGAAGAAAATGAGATAAGGGAAATTTTTGATGTAAATGCCAAAGCCCTGTTAAAGAAATTAGGGTATTAGCAGTAGTTATCATTTTTATATCCGTAGTTTTAATTTATCAGTTATGTGAAAATGATCTTAAGATAATTTCATTTATACTTAAATTAAAAGTGGGAATATAAACTGTTAGCAAATAAGTAAATAAAAGTAAATGAAAAAGATACTATATATAGATTGCTTTAGTGGAATAAGCGGAGACATGATGGTAGGGGCATTGCTTGACCTTGGCCTTGATTTTAATTTTTTAAAAGAAGAATTGAAAAAAATTGAAATTGAAGGATATGAAGTTGGACTAAAAAAGGTTAAGAAATCCGGTATCAGCGCTTCTAAATTTGAAGTTAAAATTACCAAAGGACAACCTCACAGGAACTATAGCGATATCCGCAGTCTAATAAATAACAGCACTATAAACACAAAAGCAAAACAAACTGCTCTTTCAATATTTGAAATAATTGCAGCAGCCGAATCCAGGGTTCACCAGATTGGAATGGATAATGTCCATTTCCATGAAATTGGCGCTGTTGATTCAATAATGGATATAGCCGGCACAGCAATAGGAATGGCAGAACTTGAAATTGAAGAAGTTTATTCTGCCAATATTCCTCTGGGAAGCGGATTTGTTCAAACAATGCATGGAAAACTGCCAGTGCCTGCTCCTGCAACTATGGAAATTATAAAAGGCATACCAGTTTATACTGGTAACTTTGATTTTGAAGTCACAACTCCTACAGGTGCAGCAATAGTTAAAAGTCTTGTAAATGAGTTTGGAAGGATCCCTTTGATGAAAATAAAAGGTATTGGGTTTGGATCAGGCACTATTAAAATAGAGGGAACGCCGAATTTGTTAAGGCTGATTGTTGGAGAATTGCTTGAGTCGGATTATATTGAGGCAGATAATCAATTTTTTGGCGGATTTGAATTTGAGAATGATGATTTGGTTTTATTATCGGCAAACATAGATGATATTTCTCCGGAAATTACAGGTTATATAATAGAAAAGTTGTTTGAGGAAAAAGTGCCTGATGCCTGGACGGAGCCAATATTTATGAAAAAAAACAGGCAGGCATTAAAAATAAATGTGCTTTGCCACCCAAATGAGGTTAAAAAAATATTAGATATATTATTTAGGGAGTCTTCAACTTTAGGAATAAGAAGCCAGATAATAAAAAGATATTCGTTGAAGCGGGAAATAAAAACGGTTAATCTTCCATATGGAGAAGTAAAAATAAAAATTGGTTTCCATAATGGGAAAGCTTCAACATTCTCCCCCGAATATGAATCATGCAAATGCTTAGCTAAAAAAACCGGCAAGCCCATAAAAGAGGTTTATCGGGATGCGGCCTGCTTTTTTTCTATTAGATAATATCTTAAAATCTCCTGAATTATTGCAACTGTTGGGACTGCAAGTAAAAGACCGAACAACCCGAAAATTGCGCCGCCTGCAATTAATGAAAAGATTATAACTCCAGGGTGGACTCCAACCTGGTGCTTCATTATATTTGGCGAAATAAAGTAATTATCTATCTGCTGAACTGCAACAAATAAAAGCACCACAAGCAGCGCCTTTATCGGTGAAATAAATAATGCTGTAAGAGCCGCCGGAATTGCACCGATAACCGGACCAAGGAAAGGAATCAGATTAAATATCCCCGCCATGAATCCAAGAAGTACGGCAAAGTCAACTTTTAAAATCAGAAGCACTATTGTGCAAAGCGTTCCAATAATTAAAGAAATTATCAGCTGGCCTCTGACATATTTACCAAAAACATTATTAATTTTATTTATTATGGTTACTGATTGAAGTTTATATTTTTGAGGAATAATTTTTATAAATGTTCTTATTATAATGTCTGTATCTTTTAATATGTAAAAACCCAAAACAGGCCCGATAATAAAAGTAAGGATTATATTAAAAGCAGTTTTAGTAACTGTAGTTGCCCCCTGAAAAATATTTATATTGGTCAGGTTAAAACCACCTAAAATATATTTTGTAATTTCCTGTGAGTCTGCAGGAATTGATTCTGTGCCGAGTATACCCCCAAGGTTTTTCAGCATCGCATTATTTTTTAAGAAGTTATTTAATAATTTTGAAATTCCCTCAAGGTAAAAAGGAATTTTCTCCACAAATGTCTTAAACTGCTCGATAACAAGCGGAATGATAAAAAACAGCAAAACAAAAATTATTGCTATAAAAATAAAATATGTTATTGATACTGCAAATATTTTCCTCATCTTCTTTCGAAGCAGCTTGACTAAAGGAATAAGCATGTAAGCTATTATAATCCCGATAAGAAGTGGAATTATGGCAGCTTTCATCAAATAGATTACGTAACAGAATAAGGCAATAAGTATTAACAGTCCGATAACAGACCATGAGAAAATGCCAATATTTTTTATTACAGAAATATTGCCATAATTAGAACCGGTTATGTTTTTTTTGCCTTTTTTATTTTTATACAATTTTGTTATTAGCACTAAAAAGATTTCTAACTAAGATTTTTAGAAAATTCTTAGTTAATTTAATAAAAAAATCATTTATAACAGATAAAATTATATAAATAAAAAAAATTAATTACAATTTTAGCATGCTAAGTATAATTTGCCCTAATATTATATATGAGTTATCATTTAATATTTAATTTGGCAATATTTAATTGAAGTCATATGTTAATTATGATAAATTTTAAAAACGGTCTTTTAAATTGTTAAACGGTTTTTGGGGAACAGATGTCTGGACAATCTATCGCTTCTTATATTTCAAATTTAACTTCATTAGGAATAATGATATTAATTGCTTTGTTTTTATTTTTTTTAATCTTTATAATCTCAAAGCTTCTTATTAAGGCTGGCAAAAAAGGCAGGCAGCAGGAAAGCATAAAAGATACTAAAAACTTAGCTAATAAAGCTATAATATTAAATAAAGACCCTAATATTTTTACAAATCTGGCTGCAATAAGCTTCTTTTTTTTAATTATAATAATTTTTATACTGCTGGCTTTGTTTTTTTTGATTTTTAACGATCTGATAAGTATAAAAATGAGCTTGTTTTTTATTATTTTTGTTTTGTTTTTTATTATTTCGGCTTCAGTTTATGTTGTAAAATCAAAAATTTTTAAGTAAAGAAAGATAATATTGAGTAATTCGTTAATAAAAAGCAGTTTAAATATTTACGTTGCCGGCTATGGTTGCTGCAAGCAGGAAATAATTGCATCTGCAGGGCCGGTTTATGATATAAGCAGGTTTGGAATTTCTTTTGTAAGCTTTCCTGAAAGTGCAGACGTTTTAGTTTTTCAGGGTTTTTACAATGGGAAAGGATTAAAAAAAGTCATTAATATTTACAATCAGATGATTTCACCAAAATGGGTCATTGCTTTAGGGAAATGTACTCTTGAGAATTTGAGCTATGAAGGTTCCGGGAATAATTTGCTTTATGAATTTAAAAAAAGGCTGAAAGTCGATGTTTATGTCCCCGGATGTCCCCCAAGGCCTGAAGCTTTTATCTATTCTCTTTTAAGGTTGATGGAAAAACCTTAAGTTGACACTGATTTTAAATTTAGACTGATAAAGCAGGTTTACATAAAAATAAAACCAGGTTTTTAACTTGTAACTATGGAAAGCGAAGATATTAAAAATAAAGGCAGCGACATAATAGGAAGTTTTGCTGAAAATATTGAAAATAATTTAAATTATTATTTTGGCAGCAAAATCGGTGCTGTTTATAATTTTGGTAAAGAGATATATTTTGAAGCAGGTTATGAGAATTTATTTTCCATAATAGATAGTTTAAAAAACAAAGCTGATTTTAATTTTAATATATTAAGCAGCATAAAATATAAGGAAGCAAGTAATTTTTTGCTAATCAGCTTATTTTCTTATGAAAAATCAATGACTTTAAATATCAGAGTAAGAAATTCAATTTCTTATTTAAAATTTGATTTTAAAAACATAACCAGTTCCATAAAAAAATTTTTTGATGTTTCGGAATATTATTCAGATAGAGATTATATCAAAGATATAAATAATGATTTAATTATTTTTAGCCAGACTCCGGAGACTTTAGACACATTTGATATTTATCTTTCGCTAAATGATAATTTAATAAAAGATGCTTATCTTTGTGATGAAATCAGCCGCTACAATTCCAGCATAATTTTTAAAAGCATGGAAATAAACAAGCTGATATCAATGCTCAACAATATGGACTACAAAGCCGGAATCTATCCTGAACTGTGTTTCTGCCTTGGAATAGAAAGCCTGCTTCAGATAAAACTTCCTAAAAGAGCTGTATACATAAGGATGCTTTTATGTGAGCTCTTCAGGGTTGCCTGCCACCTTTCATATATTGTCAGCATGAGCCTTGTTTTGGGAAACACGGCTGCTTTTAATTACACGCTGACAGAGAAAGAAAAAATATTAAGCATTATTGAATTAATCACCGGCTCAAGGGTAATACCTAATTTTATGAGGATAGGGGGAGTAAAAAAAGATATAGAAGAAAATATTCTGGACTCGCTGCATAAACTTATACCGCATCTTTATAAAGGCATAAAAAAGATAGAAGATATATTTTTAAGCGATGTTGTGATGCTTGAAAAATTAAAAAACGTTGGAACTGCAGACAGCAAGTCTGCAAAGGCATCAGGGATCACAGGCCCGAATTTAAGGGCTTCCGGAATAAGGTATGATTTAAGGAAAACTTCAAATTATTTATTATATAAAAATATTGCTTTTACAGTGCCGCTTGGCAGAATCGGCGATAACTTTGACAGGTTGACAATAAGATTCAAGGAAGTTTATCAGTCATTAAAAATTATAAGCGAACTAATTGAATCTATGCCTTTGGGCGCAGTCGGGAAAATGATTAACCCGGCAAGTCTTGAACTGTATCCGACGCCGATCATTTCAACTGTGGAATGCCCGCACGGAATTTTTAAACTGTTTATTGAAATTAAAGAAAACAGGGATATAGAAATAATTCCCATCGGCCCTACTAAAAATAATATGATTTTATGTGAAAAGACATTAAGCAATTGCAGTTTTGATGAATTGCTGGCAGTTGTTTCAAGCTTTGGAATTGAAAGTGCCGAAATGTATTGATTTTTAAAGAATTAATTATATGGGATTGGGATAAATGTTAATTTTACTAAAAAAAATAGGATATATAATTTTAATTCTTGGAATAAATTTATATATAGTTTCTTTCTTAAACAATAAGATTATTTCAAGGATTGAATTAAGGAGAGGTTATAAGGGATATAAAAGAGGAGGACTTGGCTTTCCGTTTTCAAACTCTTTGAAATACATAGCGAAGGGAGTCCCCTTTTCCATCTGGGATATTTTAATTTTTGTTTTCCCTATTCTCCTGTGGTCTGTTGTTCCAATTTCTTTCAATCTTTCCATAATTGATTCGCAGTACAATCTTTTTATTGCCATGGTCCTTTATATACTGCTTCTGGTATTCAGGGTCTTTTCTGTAACGTATTCAAAATATAATTTTGTTATAAGTGATTTTATAAGAAGATTCTCACAGATGCTCACCCTAATAACGCCTGTATTATTTTCTGTTCTTGCTATAATCATATTAAACAAGAGCCTTGATTTTAAAATAATAGTTAATTCCCAGTACCAGTACTGGAATATTATTTACCAGCCTGTCGGGTTTATCGTATTTTTTATATCAATCGTTGTTCAGATAAAATTGATGAACCTGTCAGAGCATAACCAGTTTTTATATTCGGACAATACCAATAAAGAAGGAGAAGGAATATCCAAACTGGCTTCAAGATTTTCAAGTTATTTAATTATTTTTTTCCTGATCACCCTGCTAAATATTCTGTATCTGGGAGGCTGGCAGAAATTATACATGGTCAGCGGAGATATAATGGCAGGAATAAAATTTTATATAATATTTGTAATACTAATATTATTTGAAAGGGCTATATCCAATATTTCCAGCTTAAGCAAGATTATTAATTTAAATTACAAGCTCCTCCTGCCGCTGTCTATTGCTAACCTTGTAATTACTATTGTTTTCTTTATATTAAGGAACGTATATTTTATTATTTAGTTTAATATTTATTTTTTAAATTGATTTTATAAAAATGATCAGAATATTTAAAAATTTTTTTATTAATTTTGGGAATTTATTCAGAAGGCCAGGAACAGTTTTGTATCCCCAGGAAAAAATAATAGTTTATGAAGGTAGCAGGGGGCAGCCAAAGCTGAAGCTGAATTTTGATACCCTGGAAATTATCTGTAACGGCTGCGGGGACTGTGAAAAAGCATGCCCTCATAATTGCATCAGCGTTAAGAAGGAATACAAGGAAGGCGACTATTATTTAGATGGATTTTATTTAAATCTTGGTATTTGCAGTTTTTGCGGCAACTGTGTAGAAGTATGTAAAAACCATGCAATAGAACTGTCTTACCGGTATCAGATGTCAGAATATGACCTGGAAAGCCTTAAAGTTGAAAAGCTTGATCTGATAAAACAGGCAGAATATTCAATCAGAGACTTCTGGGTAAAATAAAATAAAAATTTATATAAGATGAATATTACAAACATAGTTATTATTAAAGATTTACAGTATTTTATTCTGTCAGCAATAGTGATATTTGCTTTGCTCGCATTATTTATTTTAGACATTAAAAAGAAGTTTATTTTTTTATTCTTTTTCGCATTATTTGCTCAAATCTTTAATTTTACATTATATTTTGGTGAGCTGTTTTACCTTCTTTTTATCCCGCTGATTTTGTTTATGGTTATTTTTTACCTGTATAATCTTCAAATTGAAATTTATTCATTAAAAAATATTTATGACGATAAAATATTTGCCGGGGAAGATTTAAGCACTAAAGCAGGCAAAAATTTGCTGCCAAAAGAAAAAGCAGGAAAAATTTACTGCCTGGTAATGCCGATATTATTTTGTGGGAGCTTTATATTTTTATTCTTGAAATTCGGCAGAAATTATACTGCGAAGTTCAATATAGCAAAGACCATTACGCTGGTTAATTTTTCTAATATTGCCAAAGAAATTTATCTTAATTATGGAATATTGATGTTTCTGTTGATTTTACTTATTTTTATGTTGTTTTTGTGGATAATATCAATAATATTAATCAGAAAGAAGAAGTAATTTGAATTTAACTTTTATTTTTTATATCAGTTTTGCCTTGTTTATCATAGGTTTAT
>JAPLCN010000124.1 GCA_026392215.1 Actinomycetota bacterium
CAAATTATCCTGCAAAACCGGCGAAGGACTTGATAATTGGATAAAATGGATAACAGAAAACGTTAAAAAATAAAATTGACATCAATTTTTGTTGATGTTATTTTAAGTTGTTACAAAGTATTTACAAATTTCTTCATTTATATTATTGGATTGATTATGGAAAATTTATAGAAAGGGGTTTAAATGCTCTATAAAGTCATCAAAAAGGTTGACTATAAAGAGTTTGTATCGAAGCTGATATCTGATTTTGAGTTCATTGGTCCGGTAAAAAAAGACATTGCAACTCATGATTTTGTAAGAATTAATGATTTCAGTAAGCTTGATATAAATTATAAGAGAACTACAATTGCTCCTGCAAAAAAAATCCTTTTCCCTTCAACAGAAGTACTTATACAATATGAGATTGGAGAAGACATAAAAATAAGTTCTGTTTACGAAGCTAAAGAAAAAATTCTTTTTGGAATTGATGCATGTGATGTCAACGGGTTAAGTTTTCTTGACAGGTTTTTTTCTGAAGACCTTATTGACGAGCCTTACTTTTCCAGAAGAAGAAAACTAACAGTTATTGGAATTGATAGAATGCCTTCAAAAACAAACTTTTCGTTAAGCATGGGCAAGGAATATGCAAAAGATGGATTTGATTTGTTCCTTACTGATTTAAAAGACAGATATTTTGTAAGGGTTGGAAGCGAGAAGGGAAACGGTCTTCTGTCAAAATATGCTATAACAAGCGCTGCGGGCGATGAAGATTTTAAAGATTATAATAAATTTATGGATACCTACCGCAAGAGCTTTAAGCTAAAAGCTGATGTTGCTAATCTTTATGATAACTTTGAGCAGGTTTATGATGACGCCCAGTTCTGGAAAAAGATTGCGAAGGATTGCTATAGCTGCGGTTCGTGCTGCCTGGTTTGCCCTACATGTTTTTGCTTTAATGTTAAAGACGACATGGAGCTTAATTTAAAAAAAGGCAACAAAATCAGAGAGTGGGATTCATGCATGATTCCTGAATACGGGCTTGTTGCAGGCAGCCATAACTTCAGACCTACTAAGGAAAACAGACTAAAACAAAGATACAGATGCAAAATAAAAACTTTTGCAGACCGGTTTGGAAGCAATTCCTGTGTAGGATGCGGAAGATGTATTGAAGCATGCCTTGCAAAAATAAACATTGCTGAAGATATAAATTCTGTTAAGAAAGAGGTGAGCGTGTAGCCATGGAAAATAATATTTATATTCCGGATTTAGCCAGAATAACCCGTATTGAGACTGTTACTCCTTTAGAAAAAATATTTGATATTTCTTTTATTGAAAAAGAAGCACAGAAAAAATTTAATTTTCTGCCCGGGCAGTTTGTAGAATTAACTGTTTTTGGAGTTGGAGAAGCTCCTTTTTCAATTACTTCAAACCCGAACAACAAAGATAAGTTTCAATTATGCATAAGAGCAGTTGGAAGTGTTTCAAAAGCAATACATGCCCTTAAAGAAGGCGCCAGGGTAGGAATAAGAGGTCCTTTCGGTAAGGGAACATTCCCCTATAAAGAAGCAAAAGGACACAATGTTCTTGCTATTGCAGGGGGATTGGGACTAGCGCCTCTAATGTCATTTTTAACTTATGTGATGGATTTCAGGGATCAGTATAAAAACTTAATGATTATTTATGGGGCTGTAAATCCTACAAATATTTTATATAAGAATGAGATTGCATATTGGAACAGCAGAGACGATGTTTCAGTTTGCGTAACTGTTGACAACCCTGATGATAAATGGACCGGAGAAATTGGTGTCTGCACAAAATTAATACCAAGAGTTGATTTTAAACCTGATGATACTTATACAATCGTATGCGGTCCCCCGGTTATGTATAAATATGTTGTAGTAGAGCTTGAAAAAAAGAATTTTAAAGAAGATAAGATATTTCTTTCACTTGAAAGAAGAATGGAATGCGGCGTAGGCAAATGCAACCACTGCCATATCGGTGATAAGCTTGCATGTGTTGACGGCCCTGTATTCAGGTTGTGGGATGTAAGAAACTTAAAGGAGGCTATATAATGAGTAAGCCAAAAGTAGGAATTTTTGGATTAACAGGCTGCGGCGGATGCCAGCTTGAAATTTTAAATCTTGAAGATCAACTACTGGATTTAATACATGCAATAGATATCGTTCATTTTACAGAAGCTATAACAGAGCATAGTGATAATTATGATATTGCCCTTATAGAGGGTTCAGTTGCAACCAGACATGATGCAGAAAGATTAGAACATATTGGTAAAATTGCAAAGATAATGATTGCTGTCGGTGCATGTGCCTGCACAGGCGGAATTAACTGCCTTAAAAATTTGTATGGTGTTGAAAAGGCAAAAGAACTGGTTTATGGAGATAAAAAAGGCTGGATTGATGCGATTGAAACAAAACCTATAGAGGCATATGTCAAGGTTGACTATTATGCAAGAGGCTGCCCTCCAACCAGAACGGAAATTGTCGATATAATAAAGTCCTTAATTGTTGGAAAAGTGCCTGAAATTCCAAATTATCCAGTTTGCATCGAATGTAAAAGACTCGGAAATACTTGCGTATATGATTTAGGGAAAACATGTATGGGGCTAATATCAAGAGCTGGTTGTGGAGCAAGATGTCCAAGTGCTGGCGTTGGTTGTGAAGCTTGCAGAGGTACCATTGATGATCCTAATGTTAATGCTCAAAAAGATATACTTGTTAAATATAACCTTACAGTTGAGGATATTATGGAAGGGTTTAATTTATATAATGGCTGCAAAAAAATAGAGCAAAAAATCAAATAAGATAAGTCTTGAAAGAAATATTACATATTGGAGGATAAATTATTATGGCAAAAAATTTAAATATAGAAGTATCACCCTTGTCCAGGGTAGAAGGCCATGGGGATCTGGTAATAGATGTAAAAAATAAAAAAGTTGAAAAACTTATGCTAAGAATACCTGAATCTCCAAGATTTTTTGAAGCAATGCTTGTTGGGAGAAACTGGACAGAACCGTCTCATATAACTTCAAGAATTTGCGGCATTTGTTCGGTTGCTCATACATATGCTTCAATAAAAGCGACAGAAGCCGCTTTGGGTATAAAAGTTAATGAGCAGATTTTAAAATTAAGAAAACTTATTTTTCATCATGAATGCGTTCAAAGCAACACATTGCATGTTTATTTTCTTGCAGCTCCTGATTTTTTTGGTGCAGGAAGCGTAGTTTCATTAATTGAAACTCATCCTGAAGTAGTCAATATTGCTTTAAGATTAAAAAAGATGGCTAATGATATGGTTAGAATTATCGGCGGCAGAGCTATCCACCCAATCTCAACTGTTGTCGGCGGGTTTACAAAACTTCCAACCGAAGAAGAAATGTATCAGATGAAAGATATGTTAAAGGCAGCATATGCCGATTTGGAAACATCTCTTAAGGTTTTAAAAACTTTAAAATTGCCGCAATTTGAAAGAGAAACTGAATATCTTTCAATTACCGATAAGAAAGATTATGCATTATATGATGGCGACATAAAATCTTCAGACGGGTGGATTATTGATGGCAAGGATTATCTGTCAAAAATTAAGGAAAAAGTCGTTGAACATTCAACCGGGAAGCACTGCTGGGCATCAAGAGATGCCTTTATGGTTGGAGCGCTTTCAAGGTTTAACAATAACTTTGATAAATTATCTGATAATGCAAAAACATATGCAGAAGAACTAGGGCTGAAGGCTCCATGCTATAATACATTTATGATAAACATTGCGCAATTTGTAGAGATTATTCATTGCATTGACGACAGCATAAAGTTAATAGATGAACTAATGGTATCCGGACTTGATGAAAACAAGGCAATAGTAAGCGTAAAACCGAAAGCTGGAAGAGGCGTAGGGGTAGTTGAAGCTCCAAGGGGATTGTTAATTCATGATTATACTTATGATGCTGATGGCAAGATTGAAAAAGCTAATTTAATTATTCCGACAAACATGAATTATATTAATGTTGAAAAAGATATGGCTGCTTATCTCCCATTAATAATTGATAAATCTGAAGATGAGATAAGGCTGGCAATGGAGATGCTTATAAGAGCTTATGATCCATGTATTTCCTGCTCAACGCACTTCCTTAACGTTAAACTGGTAAATAATTAATCTTATAAATCTGCAATCAGATTTTTTAATAATATTTTTAATTAATTTTAAATGTAGAAGATTATGAGTATAAACACCTCTAATTCTACTGAAGATTTTATTGCCAAAGCCAATTATAAAATAATTGGCTTTGGCAATATTTATATGAGTGATGACGGGATAGGTATCAGAATAATAGAAGAACTTAGAAAAGCAAATTTTTCTGATATTTTTGATAATGTCGCTATAATTGATGGAGGCACTTCCGGAATTGATCTCATATGTACTCTTCAGGAATCAGATAAAGTAATTATTGTTGATGCACTTGATGCCGGCCAGAATATTGGTGAAATTGTTAAATTTAAACTAAATGAAGTTAGTGAATTTTCCGGCAGAAAGATCAAAAGTTTTTCACTTCACGATCTGGATTTAGGAGAAGTTTTTAATTTAATGAAATCCTTAAATATAAGACCGGATATAACTATTATTGGAATAAAACCCAAACTTGTTGATTATGGAGAAAAATTATCTCCTGAAATTGAAAAAAAGATTCCTGAAATACTTTCCCGGATTAAACAGGAAATAATAAAGTAGAAATACTTAAGCTTTTTAGTATCCTGCCAGTCACATTTTAAATTAGTTTCTGATGGACAATTCACTAAAGTTTAAAAAATTATAAAATTTTGAGCTTATAAAACTTAAAAAATTTACAAAAACTAAATTAATCACCAGGAGCTAAATTAAATTTTTTCATTTAAGATATCCTGATTTTTAAACAAAAAATCTATTTACCCTTTTTTTATTTCTGCAAAAAAAATTAATTTACATATAAGTGCAAATATTTTTAATAAAAATAAAAATTTTTATTTAATCAAAATATTAAAAATATGATAATTTGTAACTATTATTACAAAAATAATGTATAATTTTCAAAAGAATCAAGTAAATAGGTTATTTATTATTAATATTTTTTACAATAATATTTTAGCCAAAAGCCCCTTATTTCAATGATGGAGATGAAGGCTTTTATAAAAACGTCTTGGAACGGGCGTTATACTAGCATTAATGGATTGAAATTAAGTCTTTGATAATGAAAATCTTAGAGAAACTAATTAGTCGTTATAAGTTTTGGCTTATAGTGGAAGTTGGTCAGTACCTAAGAACCAGCCGACTTTAGTCGCGTAAGAGTTTCAGCTCAGTTTAAATAATATATAAAAATTAACCATAATACATATTAATATGGCTTAAGGGGGAAGGAGTTAGTAATGCAGAAAGAAGTAACAGATATAATCAATGTATGTGACCAGTTAATTGCTAAATCCGCTACTTTTAAAGAAATTGCAGAAGCAATAAAAGACATTATTAAAGAAATTCAGTCAGAAACAAGCCAGGCAGATGCACCTGGCAAATCACTTGCACTGCGAAAACCTCTTGCAAATCTGTTTATACTTAATTCAGATATGGATGATGGCATGAAATCATTTGAAAAAATTTATGATGATTTAAAGAAAAATTAGCAGATTCTTGGAAGTTGTTCGCTATATAATTTATCAAGGATTCTTTTTGTGCCTATTTTTGTGTTATAAAAGACTGCACTTTCGGTGGAATTTTCTGTGACTTCTCCAATAATGCAGGAATCTTTGCCGTATTTATTTTTTTTCATTGCATCAAGGACCTTATTTGTGTCTGCCGGGTCAACAAAAGCAACCATTTTGCCTTCATTTGCAATATATAGCGGGTCAAGCCCTAAAAATTCACACAAGGCTCTTACCTCTTTTTTTACAGGTATCCTGTCTTCATAAATTGCTATCCTTGTTTTTGATTTTTCAGACATTTCTATTAAAATAGTTGCAATTCCGCCTCTTGTTGCATCTCTAAGCGCATGAACCTTATCAGACGAACCAATCATTTCATTCACAAGTGATGAAAGCGGAGCGCAGTCGCTTATTATATTTGTTTTAAAATTAAATTCAGGCCTTGAACTTAAAACTGCAAGCCCGTGTTCAGCAATGCTGCCATTAATTATAATTTTATCTCCGGGTTTAATATTTAATGGTGTAATATCTGTATTTCCCTTTACGTAACCTATACCGGAAGTGTTTATAAATATCTTATCCATGCCGTTTTTCTCAACCACTTTGGTATCTCCGGTAATAATAGCGGTTTTTGTTTCTTTTAAAACCTCTCCTGCTGATTCAAGTATTTTTTCAAGATATTTTACTTCAAAGCCTTCTTCAATAATTAAACCCATGCTTAAAGCCACGGGAGTTGCTCCGGCAGCTGCAAGATCATTTATTGTGCCGCAAATGCAAAGTTTCCCAATATTGCCTCCGGGGAAAAAAACTGGTTTTACAACAAAACTGTCTGTTGTGTATGCAATTTTTTCATTGTGGAAATCATTAATTATAGCGCTGTCTTCAAGCCTGTTTAAAATTTTATTTCCAAAATATTTAATTATCAGATTATTTATAAGCTCTCCGGTTTTAATGCCGCCATCACCGTGAGAAAGTAAAATATTTTTGTCACTGAAGTTATTATTTTTAGCTGAACTGGTCATAATTATTTATATCCTGTAATTAATTTAAGTTTTATATTTTTCATATTTAAAATATGCTGAACATGTGCCCTCGCTTGAAACCATGCAAGGTCCTACCGGATTATCTGGTTTGCATGATTTGCCAAACAGCCGGCACTCAAAGGGTTTTTTAACACCCAGCAGTATATCTCCGCAGCTGCAAAGCCTGGGTTCAGGGACTTTAATATCTTTTAATGCAAATGAAACCTTTGCATCAAAATTCCTGAATTTGTTTTTAAGTACAAGTCCGCTTTTTTTTATATTTCCAATGCCCCTCCAAATTGCATCATTAATATCAAATATGTTATCCATATATTGGATAGCAATGGGATTTCCATTTTCCTTAACTACCCAGTCATATTGAATCTCAACTTCAGGCTTATTGTTTTTTATTTGTTTTAAAATCATAAGTATGGATTTTAAAATATCTTCAGCAGAAAATCCGCTTATTACTGCAGGTTTACCGTAAATTTTACTGATAAAATCAAATGGCCTGCTTCCTGTAACTGCACACACATGCCCGGGACATAAAAAAGCACTTATATTATTTTTGTTGCTTGAATTTAATAAGAATTCTATAGCAGGAGGGACAATTTTGTGTGTATTGTATATAAAAAAATTATTGGTTTTTGTTTCATATGCTTTCTTAATTAATGCTGCGGTTAAAGGGGCAGTAGTCTCAAAACCGATTGCAATAAATATTATTTTCTTTTGGGGATTTTTTACCGCGAAATCAAATGCATCAGCAGGGCTGTAGCAGACTTTTATATTTGCACCTTCAGATCTTTTCTTATACAAGCTTGATTTTGAACCAGGGATTTTAAGCATATCTCCAAACGAAAAAATATAGTTGCATGGATTTTCTGCCAGTTCAATAATATTATCAATATCAGAAATTGAGGTGACGCAAACAGGACATCCCGGACCGCTTATAAGATTAATGTTTTGAGGCAGGACTTGCCTTAATCCATTTTTTCCGATTGCCATAGTGTGCGTTCCGCATACTTCCATTATATTTATCTGTGAAAGGCCGTTTGCAGTTCTTTTTATTTCTTCTATTAAGGCAATTATATTATTCTGCATAATTTTTAAACATCTCCAGTGTTTTTTGGGCTTCTTCATTGTCTATAATCTGAATTGCAAAGCCTGCATGGACAATCACAAAGTCTCCTGGCGCTACATCAGGAACCAGTGAAATATCTATATTTATAATAACACCCATTGAATTTATTTCTGCGTTGTTTCCGTTTATTTTAATTACTTTAGCTGGCACAGCTACACACATTTATTCATCCTCCCTTAGACCCGATAATATTTTTATGCCTATATAAGCCTGGCCCAATGAAACGCCTCCATCATTTACAGGCACTTTGAAATTTGAATAAACTTCAAAAAAATTATTTTCCAATATATCATATACTTTTTCAAATAAATAATTATTTTGAAAAACCCCTCCGCTTAATGCTATTTTATTTATTGAAAGCTGATTTCGGACTTTTTTGCTGATATCAAGTATAATTTTTGCAAGAGTATTGTGAAACCTGGCAGAAATAATTCCCAAGTCAGTTTTATTTAATAAATCTTTAATAATTTCGTTCATAATGCTTATATCGTCAATAATAAAAACTGGATAATCCAAATCATTTAATTCACCGGAACCTTTTAAGAATGAAACTGCTAATTCATCCAATTTTTTAAATTGTTCCTTGGAACTGTTAATATATTTTATTTTATAACATTCTTTTACTTTATTTTTTACAAACATTTCAAGCTCTATGGCAGCTTCGCCTTCAAAACTTGAAGTTGATTTTAAATTTAAAATTGAGCTGACAGCATCAAATAATCTCCCCATACTGGTAGTTTCAATACTGTTATATCTGCTTTTTATTTGAAAGACGATGGCCATGATTTCCTTATCAGAAACAATATCATTAAACCCCGGAAAATTTGCACGGATATATTTTATAAAATAATCAGCATAATTATTGCTATAGCTTAACAAATTATTATTTTCAGGCTTATTTTTTAAAAACCTTGTGTTTTCACTCATTTTAATCCAGGAATAATAAATATAAGTTATTGCCATTCTATAAGGTTTATGGATTGTAATTTCTCCACCGGGAAGTATTTTTTCACTTAAATGGCCAATTCTTTTAAAGTTTAATTTTTTATCAACAATAAAAATCTCACTTCCCCATATTTTGCCATCATCTCCAAAGCCGGTGCCATCCCAGGCAAACCCAATAACTTTTTCATTTATATTATTTTCTGCAATCACACTAGCAATATGAGCTTTATGATGTTGAACTTTTATTTTTTTATCAGCTAAAATTTTATTTGATGCAAAGCTGTTAAGCCTGAATGCAGGGTGCATGTCTGATGCAATCAGGTCAGTTTTATCAATATTAAAAAGAGAATAATAAGTTTTTAAGGTGGATTTAAAGAAACTGATGCTGTTTTCATTATCAATATCTCCAATATGCTGGGACACGATTGCATAATTTTTTTTAATTATACAAAATGTATTTTTTTCTTCTGATCCTATAGCAAGGACAGTTTCACTTTTTAACCCGGGTTTAATTTTTACAGGATATGGAGCATAACCTCTGGCTCTTCTTATTATCATTTCCTTATTCTTAAAAACTTTTACAACAGAATCGTCAAACCTTGAGAAAATGTCCCTGTTATGCATTAAAAAAAAGTCGCAAATACTTCCAAGGCTTTTTATTGCCGCGTCATTTTTAAATGCTATCGGTTCTTCTGAAATATTGCCGCTTGTCATTATAAGCGGAAAATCAATTTCTTTAAAAAGAAGGTGATGAAGCGGAGTGTAGGGAAGCATTACGCCTTCATATTTATTATTAAAGGATACGTATTCTGAAATTGTTTTTAAAGTGCCTGAATTTTTAAGCCGAGTATTTTTATTGTTTTGTTTTAACAAAATACTATCCTTTTTATTTGGGATAAATTTTACGGTTTTCTTCTTAAGCAAAACGACAGGTGCTTTTGGAGAAGAAAGCAATTCTCTTTCCATTCTGCTTAATTTATAATAATTTTGTGCCTGCCTGATATCTTTGACCATAATTGCAAATGGTTTGAAAGGTCTGTTTTTCTTTTTCCGCAGCTTTAGAACTGCTTTGCCGGAGGAAGCATCACAAGCTAATTGAAATCCTCCAAGGCTTTTAATTCCTATTATTTTCCCTTTGATTATTTCATTTACCGCACGTTTTATCGGATTTTTATCATCTATAAGCCTTCCATCACTGTCTGTAAAAAGCAATTCCGGCCCGCATTTATTGCAGGCATTTGGCTGAGCATGAAATCTTCTGTTTAAGGGATCATTATATTCTTCTAAGCATTCAGGACACATTGTAAAGTCAGACATTGTTGTATTTTGTCTGTCGTAGGGCAGTTTTTTGATTATGGTAAACCTTGGACCGCAGTTTGTGCAATTAGTAAAAGCATAACTAAATCTTCTCTTATCTTTCGGATTATTTATGTCTTTGATGCATTTATTGCAAGTTGCCAGATCTGGTGAGACAAGCTGAAATTTTTCCTGTGAAGGCTGACTTTTTAATATTTTAAAATCAGAATAATACTGGTTTTCAATTTCACTGACCTTAATGGTTTCAATGGCTGCAGGTGCAGGTTTCAGATCTATTATTTTTTTTATGAAGTTGTCTGCCTCGCCTCTGTCTGCTGCATTAATCCTGATAATAACTCCGGCACTTGTATTACAGACATCACCTTGCAAATTATTTTGAGAAGCAAGTTTAAAAATAAATGGCCTGAATCCTACTCCCTGAACAATGCCAGTTATATTAATTTGAAATGTTTTTTTATCAACCACAATTTTATTAAATAATATGAATTAATTTTTTAAAATGAGTCATGATATTATAGCATGCAATAAAAACGACTTTTAGAGTCACAACAGAGGAAGACAACAGGATGATTAAAACCAGGAGCAGGAACCATAAAAATTTTAAATAAAAATATAATTACAGAAAAATACTATTATGATTTTTTTAAAAATAATTTAAGTTTTAATATTTCTAATTGCCTTTTGTAGTTTCTGTAGTTGACGACGACTGGCTATCCTTTTGAAGATCTCCGACATCAATTAAGATAAGTGTTCCAAGCGTTGAAACATTATTAAAGTCAAATTGTTTTGATGATGAAACAACCAGCTCTGTAGATTCCATATTGTCGGTATCAAAAATCGATACCGTAAATCCCATAACAAGCTCATCTGCTGCGGTAACTGCTGGCATTGCATACCATGGAATACTTCCTTCAATAGTATAGCCTCCGGAATATTTTTTTGATGCAAGTATCGCACCTTTTAGGGGAGCATTTGAAGGCCATCTTACAAATGACTCCGGTGCTGAACCGCTATTATCCCCGGCTGAAAACTCTATCTGAAAATCATCACCATTTAAAAATGGAATATTAAAATCTTTTTCCAGTTCAGTATCTATTACAAAAACAACACTATCTCCTTTATTTATCTGATTGGTATTGTAAGGCTGGTTATATACGTCATCAGTAACTTTAATAAAGAAATAGTAATTATCCTTGTCCCAGCAGGATGAAAAAACTCCTGAACAATCTTTAGCATTAGTATAATTTTCTTTCAATATTGTGGGGGTAAAAGAAGAAAATTTTTCATACAAATTCCAATCATCAAGGTTGCCATCAATAACAGGAGGAGTGTAACACTTCAATGCAAAAATAGGCGGAGCATTTTGAGAGCGATAGCTGGTTTTTTCCAGAATTTTATTTTTCTTTTCTTCAATGTTTACATTTTCCAAAGAAGTGGATTCTGCTGAATTGGCGCCCTTTATATCAACAGCAAAGGGGATCTTTTCGCTGGCATAAACAACTTTATTGTTTTTATCTGTTATTTCAGCATAAATATCATAAGCGCCTGTTTGAGAAGGGTTCCAGTTAAATTTAAAAGGGGAAGCATTTAAAGTCTTTACAAGCTTGCTGTTAATATAAATATTTAAATTATAATTATTATTATTTTCAATATCTTTACCTTTGATTTCAATAGGAACAGTTTCATTTATGCTTACAAAATCAAATGACTGGTTTTTTGCAGGAGAAGCAAAATACAAGTCAAAGCTGTTTTCAGCGACAACTGCGACAGGTTTTTTTGAAAAAAAGCTTAAAGGCAATTTGTCTTTTACGATAAAAAATATAAGTAAAGTAAGTCCAATAATTAAAATAAAAATAATATAAGGGAACCTGTCAAGAAAAAAAGTTTTCTGTTTCCTTAATTTTTTATCGTTATTATTCATGTTTAATTTATCATATATGGCAATAGCATTATTATAATATAGTTTTAAATTAATTATCTTTTTTTATTTCATAAATTTAAAACCAGCCTACTCATGAGCTTCCTGCTGTTTCTTTCTTTCTTCAATTATCGGATCTGCAAGGTTTTGAGGCAGATCGTCGTAATGAGAAAATTTCTGGCTGAAAATTCCCCTACCTTGTGTTATTGATTTAAGGTCTACGGCATAATTAAAAGTCTCCGATTGCGGAACAGATGCTTTTATAATCTGATTATGCTTTTCAGCCCCTATACTTATTATTTTGCCTCTTTTTGAGTTGATATCCCCGATAATATCTCCCATATATTCTTCAGGAACAGTTATTTCAAGTTCCATTACGGGTTCAAGAATTACCGGTGATGCTTCTGCCATTCCTTTTTTAAAAGCCATGGAAGCTGCGATCTTAAATGCCATTTCTGAAGAATCCACACTATGATATGAACCGTCATATAGGTTAACAGAAACGTCAACTACCTGAAATCCTCCTAAAATTCCTGCCAGCAGCGCTTCTCTAATGCCTTTTTCAACTCCTGGAATATAACTTTTTGGAATAGATCCGCCAAAAATAGTATTCTCAAACTTAAATCCCTCTCCCTTAGGTAAAGGCTTTAGTTCAATAAATACATGGCCATACTGACCCCTGCCGCCGGATTGTTTTTTGTATTTATACTCTGATTTGGTAGCTTTTCTTATTGTTTCTTTATATGCAACTTTAGGTGTTTGCATGTTGACTTCAATATCAAATTTATCTTTTAATTTTTCTTTTACAATTGCAAGATGTAATTCTCCCATACCCCAAACTATACTTTGTTTAACTTCATGATTGTTTTCCAGCTTGATTGTCGGGTCTTCTTCAATAAGCCTTGTTATTCCACTGTGAATTTTTTCTTCATCGCCTTTTGCAGCAGGAGTTATTGCTTTTGGAAAAATAGGTTCAGGATAAGTGACTTTCCCCATCTCAAGCGGCTTATCCGGGTTTGAGATTGTATTATCTGTTGAAATATCAGTAATTTTTGCAACTGCGACTATGTCTCCGGTTGCTGCTTCCTGGATTTCCGTTTGAATTCTGCCCTGTATTTTTAAAAGGCTTGCAAACTTGAAGCTGTTCTTTGGCCCGGAAACAAAATAACTGCTGCCAGGTTTCATGGTCCCTGAGAAAATTCTGAAAACTGAAAGCTTGCCGATGAAAGGATCAGCCATTGTTTTAAAAACATAAGCAGCAAGTTGATTCTCACCAGAAGCGTTAATTTCAATCTTATTTTTACTGTTAATCTCCAGCGCTTCTTTTTTAGAAATTTCAAGTGGTGAGGGAAGCAATGCATTGATATAATCCATAAGAATATCTATGCCTATATTTTTGCCGGAGCTGATGGCAAAAACCGGAATTATGGAACGGTTTATTACAGATTTTCTTAATACGGTATTTAAGTTTTCAATATCAATTTCCTCACCGTTTAAATATTTTTCAAGCAAAGCTTCATCATTTTCAACCACATCTTCAACCAGGGAATTATATTTTGATTCTGCAACTTCTTTTAGATTTTGATCCAATTCAATTTTTATTCCTGTTTTTGAATCGCTCTTGTAAGAGTAAGCTGTTTTTTTAAGGACATCAATAATACCGTTGAAATTCTCACCTTCACCTATTGGAATAGTAAACAGTACTAAAGGCACAGAAAAGTTTTTTCTGATATTGTCTATCGCTTTAAAATAGTCTACATTTTCCTGGTCCATTTTGTTTAAAATACAAAAAACCGGAGTTGATTTTTTATCAAGCTCTTCAATTATTTTTTCGGTTACTGCCTGAAGGCTTGCTTTTGGATCAAACAGAAGTAAAGCGCCATCAATAACCTGGATAGCCCCTAAAGTCTGGCCTATAAAATCAAGATAACCAGGGCAGTCTATCAGGTTTATAAAATGGTTTTTCCACTGGTAATTTAGAATACTTGAACTGATGCTGAAGCCTCTTCTGGTTTCAAGAGGGCTGAAGTCTGACATGGTATTTTTGCTTTCTATTTTACCCATTCGGTCTATAGCTCCACAGTCAAATAAAAAACATTCAGCAAGTGTTGTTTTGCCAGTATTGTTTCCAGAAACTAATCCTATAACTCTTTTGTTCTCTGCGTTTGATCCGGCCATTAATCCCTCCTGATATATTTCAAATTATTAGAAAAATATTTGCGACAAATTATTTTAAAAAATATAAAAAAAATATACCAAAAAAAAACAATGAAAATATACCATAAAATAAAGCAAGTGTAAAAAAAATAAGTTTTGCATGCCATGAATATGCTTAACGGCAGGCTTTTAATTATTTTACTTAAAATATTTTATGCTATAATATATTGTCTATTTTTAGATGCATATTTTTACTGGCATAATTAATAGAAAGTTAATTTAATTAAAGTTCAATAAATTTATTTATGGACTATAATTAATTTATAGTAGTATAAGTATAACCTTAAAAAGGAGGCTTGATGGGAATTTTAGGAGGAATAATATTAATAGTTGTAATCCTGGTGGTAATAGTACTTATTTTTATTGGACTTTATAACTCCATTGTTTCACTAAGAAACAGAGTTGATAATGCATGGTCTCAAATTGATGTTCAGTTAAGAAAAAGATTTGATCTGATTCCTAATCTTGTTGAAACGGTAAAAGGGTATGCAGCCCATGAACGGGAAACTCTTGAAAAGGTAATTGAAGCAAGACAGCTTGGGATGAATGCAAGCAGCGTAAAAGATCAGGCTCAAGCTGATAACATGATCAGCGGAACTTTAAAATCTTTATTTGCAGTTACTGAAAATTATCCTAATTTAAAAGCTGACGCTCATTTTACAAAGCTGATGGAAGAACTGCAGGGTATTGAAAGCAATATTGCTTTTGCAAGGCAATTCTATAATGATATGGTAATGCAGTTTAACACAAGAGTACAAACTTTTCCTGGCAATATTTTTGCAGGGATGTTTAATTTCAAGATTAAAGATTATTTTTTAGTTGAAGAATCTGCAGCAAGAGAGCCTGTTAAGGTTCAATTTACACAGCAGCAGTAAAATTTATCAGAATTGGTTGGTGGAGTATTTAAATGTATCAGCAGATTGCAGCCAATAAGGCAAAGTCAGTATTTACAATTATTTTTTTTGTGTTGTTTATAGGGGTTGTAGGCTTTTTTATTGGCTTATTATTTGATTACAGATATGGTATCGGCAGTTATTTTTCAATAATAATACTTGTTATTGCTTTTGTTATTGCTTTGATTGCCAGTTTTACAAGCTATTATTACAGCGATAAAATTGTTCTTCAGATTTCCAAGGCACACCCGATTGACATGGAAACAGATATCAGAGTTAATTATACGGTTGAGGGGCTTTCAATTGCTGCAGGAATTCCAATGCCCAGGATTTATATAATTGAAGAAAACGGTATGAATGCATTTGCAACCGGAAGGAATCCGCAGAATGGAGTAATAGTCTTAACGCGAGGCATAATCAGTAATTTAAATGACGAAGAGCTTAAGGGAGTTATTTCTCATGAGCTTTCCCATATAAAGAATTATGACATTCTTCTTGGAACAGTCGTAGTTATTTTTGTAGGTATGCTTTCAATAGCAAGCAATATTATATTGAGAAGTTTTCTTTTCGGAGGCGGAAGGCGAAGATCTAATGACCGTAGCGGAGGAGGCGGAATATTAGCACTTGTAATGCTGGTTATAGGGCTCGTATTAATAATACTATCACCGATAATAGGTTCTATGATCAGAATGGCAATCAGCAGAAACAGAGAATACTTAGCTGACAGCAGCGGAGCATTAATATCAAGGTATCCTGCGGGCCTGGCAAATGCACTTAGAAAAATAAGCGTATACAGTGGGGTAGAAAGTGCAAGCAGTGCAACTTCTCATATGTTTATTGCGGATCCTTTAACAAAAAAAAATAAACCGCTTCTTGCAAATTTATTCAGCACACATCCGCCGATTGAAGAAAGGATAAGAAGGCTTGATGAAATGTCGCTTGGAGTTGGAATTAATAAATAGGAGGGAATTTTAATAATGGAAAAGGGTACTTTAAAATTAAAAACAGGTCTTGCTGAAATGCTCAAAGGTGGCGTAATAATGGACGTTACCACAGTTGAGCAGGCAAAAATTGCTGAAGAAGCAGGAGCAGTATCAGTTATGGCGTTGGAAAGGATACCTGCTGACATAAGAGCTGCCGGAGGTGTTGCAAGAATGACTGATCCGGAAATAATTCTTAACATCATGGATGCTGTAACAATACCGGTTATGGCAAAATGCAGAATAGGACACTTTGCAGAAGCTCAAATACTTGAATCATTAGGAGTAGATTATATAGATGAAAGTGAAGTGCTGACTCCTGCCGATGAAAAATATCATGTAAACAAATGGAATTTTAAGGTTCCTTTTGTTTGCGGTGCAACAAATTTAGGGGAAGCTTTAAGGCGGATAGGTGAAGGTGCTGCAATGATAAGGACAAAAGGCGAACCTGGAACAGGCAATGTAGTTGAAGCTGTAAGGCATATGAGAACTATAAGGGATGAGATAAAAAAAGTTGCTTCCTTACCTAAAGAAGAACTTATGGCTATTGCAAAAGAAATGGGCGCACCTTATGAACTGATCCTTAACGTCCATGAAAGCGGAAAGCTTCCTGTAGTAAATTTCTCTGCAGGTGGAATTTCAACACCAGCAGATGCATCACTTATTATGCAGCTTGGTGCAGACGGGGTATTTGTTGGTTCCGGAATATTTAAGTCAGAAAATCCTATGAAGATGGCAAAAGCTATTGTTGAGGCTACTACCCACTTTAAAAATCCTGAAATCCTGGCTAAAGTGTCAAGAGGGCTTGGAAGCGCCATGTACGGAATGGAACTTTCTAAAATACCTAAAGAAGATTTGTTGTCTGTCAGAGGGTGGTAGTTATTATTAAAAATAAAGAACTGATAAGAGTCGGAGTTCTTGCCCTGCAGGGAGCATTTAGAGAACATATTAACTGCATTAAAAAATGTGGAGCTGATGCTGTCGAGATTAAATTCCCATATCAGCTAAAGGAAATAGATGGTCTTATTATCCCTGGAGGAGAAAGTACAACAATTAATAAATTAATAAAAAAATATGATTTCAAGCCCTACCTTGATGAATTTTACAAATCAGGCAAAGCTATTTACGGAACATGCGCCGGATTAATTTTAATTGCAAAAAAAGTAGCAAACGAAGATTTTGGTTTAGGTTATATAGATGTTGAAGTAGCAAGAAATTCATACGGAAGACAAATTGACAGTTTTGAAGAATATATTAGTCTTGGATTTAACGGCGGTGAGAAGTTTAAAGCAATTTTTATAAGAGCTCCAAAGATATTAAGTGCCGGACCAGATGTTGATATATTATCTGAAATTAAAGATAATATAATTTTAGCAAGCCAGGGTAATGTTTTAGTGAGTACTTTTCATCCTGAACTTCAGGATGATACAAGAATTCATGAATATTTTCTGAATATGATAGAAAAATCATAAAAAGGGAGAATTAATATGTCAGGTCACTCAAAATGGCATTCAATAAAACATAAGAAAGCAAAAGAAGATGCAAAAAGAGGCAATATTTTTGGAAAACTTTCAAGGCTGATTTCAGTTGCAGCAAGAGAAGGAGGCAGCGGCGATCCTAATAATAATAACGGGCTCGCAAATGCTATAGCGAAAGCAAAAGAATATAATCTTCCGCAGGACAATATTGAAAGGGCCATTAAAAAAGGAACAGGAGAAATGGCCGGTATTAAGTTTGAACATATGACTTACGAAGGATATGGCCCTGGTGGAATTGCAGTAATGGTTGACATAACCACTGAAAATAAAAACAGAACGGCTGCAGATATCAGAAGCATTTTTTCAAGAAGCAATGGAAGCCTTGGCGAATTAGGCTGTGTTGCATGGATGTTTGAAAGAAAGGCCGTTATAACCGTTGATAAAGAATCAGTAAAAGATTATGACGATTTTATGCTTAAATCCATTGACAGCGGCGCTGAAGATATTGAAGAAACTGATGAATCTTATGAAATCAAAGTTGAACCTGCACAGTTAAATGAAGTAAAAAATAATCTGGCAAATAACGACATAATCGTAAAATTTATAGATATTTTATTGATTCCAAAATCAACAATAAAGCTATCAAAGAATGAAACAGCAAAAGCTTTGAAGATAATAAATGCTCTTGATGATTATGATGATGTTGAAAACGTTTACACTAATTTAGAAGTTGAAGATGAAATGCTTGAAGAAATGGAATCTTAAATTTTTCTTTCAAACAAATGCTGCAAGAAAATAAAAGAATATTAGGCATCGATCCTGGGCTTCAAACAACAGGAATTAGTGTAATTGAGCATTATGCAGGGGGAACATATAAAGCTTTATATTGCGGATGTATTGAAACCCTTAAAGAAAAAAAAATTGAGCAAAGGCTTTCAGAAATTTACTCTTTTACAAGTGAGATAATTTCCAGGTTTGATCCTTATTGTCTTGCAATTGAAGAAATTTTTTTTAATTCCAACGCGAAAAGCGTAATAAATGTAGGGCAGGCTCGCGGAGTTATTTTGCTTTGTGCCTGCAATAATAATATTAAAGTATTTGAATATACCCCACTCGAGGTTAAACAGGCAATAACAGGCTACGGGAGGGCAACAAAAGAGCAGGTAAAATATATGGTTAAGGTATTACTAAAGATAAATGAGCCTGATTTTCCTAAAAAAGATGATGCATGGGACAGTTTAGCCATTGCAATCTGCCATGCAAATAGCAGCAGGTTTAATGAAAATGTAAAAAGTAATCTATAGTTGCACATTTTTTTAATATCTGCGCTGTATTGCTGTTATTATTAATTAACACATGAATCGGGACAGGTTATGATTTCAAGGTTAAGCGGCAAATTAATATTTAAAAGTCTGTCAAAAATAATTCTTGATGTGTCCGGAATAGGTTTTGATGTATTGATTTCTTCAAGGACATTTGAAAAACTTCCTGATTTAAATATGGAATTTTCTATAGATACCTACATGCATGTAAGGGAAGATGAAATCCTGCTAATAGGATTTTTAAACCAGAAAGAAAAAGAATTATTTTTAAAAATTATCAGCGTTTCAGGTGTATCAATTAAAATTGCTCTTGGTGTTTTTTCCATATACAGCGCTGATAAACTAAGCAGGATAATTGTAAATGGAGAATCCGAAATGCTTAGAAGAGTTCCAGGTATCGGAGGCAAGCTAAGCGAGAGGATAATTCTTGAGTTAAAAGGTAAAGTAACAGAAGAAATTACAGGAAGGGAAGAAATGCTTGCTGGTAATTCAAAAATTTTTGAAGTAAAGGAAGCTTTAAGAAGTTTAGGATATTCAGGCAGTGAAATTCAAAAAACTCTGTCAAAAATTGACAGGAAATTTATGGAAGAAGCAAATACCCAGGATATCTTAAAAGCTGCTTTAAGGGAGGTATAATATTATCAGCAGGGAAAGTAAAAACAAGGATAATAATATTAATGAAATCGTTGAGAGCGAAGTAGACGTTAAGCTTAAAAGTGAAGATATCGAACTTGATAAAAGCTTAAGGCCAAGATATATGAGAGACTTTATCGGACAGAAAACAATTATTGAAAACCTGTCTATATTTATAAACTCTGCCAAAAAAAGAAATGAGCCGCTTGACCATGTTCTGTTATCTGGTCCTCCCGGGCTTGGTAAAACCTGCCTTGCGGAGATTATAGCAAATGAAATCGGGGTTAGTTTTAAAATTACTTCAGGTCCTGCCATTGAAAGGACAGGTGATTTGGCTGCAATACTTACAAACCTTGAAAAATTTGACGTATTGTTTATTGATGAAATCCACAGGCTTAACCCTACTGTTGAGGAGATATTATACCCTGCTATGGAAGATTATAAGCTTGATATAATTATAGGCAAAGGCCCTTCAGCAAAATCCATAAGAATAGATATTTCCCCTTTTACAATAATCGGCGCTACAACCAGAACCGGTCTTCTGACTTCACCGCTAAGAGACAGGTTTGGAGTTCATTTAAGACTTGATTATTATAAGGTTGAAGATTTAATAAAAATTATTTTGCGTTCTGCAAAAATATTAGGTGTAGATATAACACAGGATGGAGCAGTTTCCATTGCAAAAAGAGCAAGAGGTACGCCCCGGATTGCAAACAGGCTGCTTAAAAGAGTGAGAGACCATGCAATTACAGGCGGCGACGGCAGCATAGATTTTACTGTTGCAGAAATGGCATTAACAAAAATGGAGATTGATCCTCTTGGTCTGGATGTTATAGATAAGAAGATATTGGATACAATATTAAGTAAATTCAGTGGCGGCCCTGTAGGAGTAGGAACTATTGCCATTTCTATAGGAGAAGAAGTAAACACAATAGAGGATGTTTATGAACCATATCTGGTGCAGATAGGATTTATAAAAAGAACATCAAAAGGAAGAATGGGAACAGAATCAGCATACAAGCATATGGGAATAAAGAAACCTGCAGGACGTGAGAGTCTCTTTTAAACTTGTCTTATGGAATTAAATTTATTTGATTATAAATTACCCGAAAACTTAATTGCCCAATCACCATTAATTAAACGTGACACCGCCAGACTGCTTATTTTAGATAAAAAAAGCGGAGAAATCAAACATGATATTTTCTACAATATAGTTGACTATGTAAATTGCGGGGATGTAATTGTAATTAATGAATCCAAAGTAATTAATGCACGTATTTTTGGCAGGAAGGAAAAAACAGGGGCAAAAATTGAATGTTTTATCCTGGAGAAAAAGAAAAATAATAATTTTATTGTGCTTCTGCGGCCTTCAAAAAAATTAAAAGTTAGTAACAGGGTTTTTTTGAATAGTGATGAAAGTGTTTATTTTGAAGTGATTGACAAGCTGGAGGAAGGGAAAGCCATAATAAATTTTAATGTTTTCTCTGCAGAAGTTCTGGAAAAATACGGCCAGGTTCCACTTCCGCCCTACATAAAAAACAGAGATTTTGATAATTCTTTCTATCAGACTGTTTATGCAAAAAAAGAAGGCTCGACTGCTGCTCCTACAGCAGGCCTTCATTTTACAAAGGAGCTTATTAAAAAATTAAAAGACAAAGGCGTATTTTTTGCAAAAGTAAACCTTGAAATAGGCCCGGATACTTTTAAGCCTATTACTGAAGAAGATATAAAAGAACATAAAATACATACTGAAAAATACAGTCTGACTGAAGACAGCGTAAAAAAAATTTTAAATGCTAAAAATTTGGGAGGGAAAGTAATTGCGGTCGGAACAACCACAACAAGAGTACTTGAAACAATAATGTCTCTTTATGGCAAGTTAAAGAGCAGCAAAGGGAGAACAGACCTTTATATTTATCCGGGATATGAATTTAAGATTGTTGATATGCTTGTAACTAATTTTCACATTCCTAGATCAACACTGATTGTTATGGTAAGTGCATTTGCAGGAAGGGAAAACATATTGCAAGCATATGAAAATGCTATAGAAAATAATTACAGGTTTTTCAGTTTCGGAGACTGCATGTTTATAAAATAGCAATTAATATTATCTATATTTTTGTATAATTGACTAATTATTATGGAATACTTTGAAGTTTTAAAAAAAGACAGCAATTCAAGAGCCAGGCTTGGCAAAATTACAACTGCCAAAAATACTATATATACTCCTGTATTTATTCCTGTTGGAACAAAAGCAACAGTAAAGGCTGTTTTAAATGAGCAGCTAGGTGATATGGGATGTGAAATCATACTATCCAATCTTTATCATTTATATCTTTCCCCGGGCATTGAAATACTTAAAAAGGCTGGAGGGCTTCATGAATTTTCACACTGGGAAAAAAGCATACTGACAGACAGCGGTGGTTTTCAGGTTTTCAGCTTAAGCAATATACGAAAAATATCAGAAGATGGAGTTGAGTTCAGATCCATAATTGATGGTTCCATGTATTTTTTTACACCAGAAAAAGTAGTCCGGATGCAAATTGGCATAGGTTCAGATATCATGATGGTTCTGGATGAATGCAGCACTTTTGCTGCACCTGAAAGAGTTATTGTCGATGCCGCAAAAAGGACAATGAAATGGGCAAGGCTTTCAATTGAAGAATTTAAAAAGCATGATGATAATGTGAATTCAAAACTGTTTGGAATAGTGCAGGGAGGTTTTAATAAAAATTTAAGAAAATATTGCGCACAGTCAATCTCTGAACTCGGTTTCAGTGGTATTGCATTAGGGGGACTCAGCGTTGGTGAAAAAAGGGACCTGACTGTTGAAATGATTGATTATACTGTTAATTATGTTGACAACAAAAAACCGCTTTATGTAATGGGCCTGGGAGATCCGATTGGAATTCTTGAGGCTATTAACTGCGGCATAGACATGTTTGACTCTGTTTTGCCTACAAGAATTTCAAGAAACGGCAGCGCTTTTACCAGGTTTGGGAAAATAAATATAAAAAATGCAAAATTCAGTGATGATTTTTCTCCAATTGACCAGTTTTGCAATTGTTATGCTTGCAGAAATTATACCAAAGCATATATAAAGCATTTGTATAAAAGCAGGGAAATCTTATCAAGCATCCTGCTTTCGATACATAATTTGTATTTTCTTTTTGATCTGGTCAGAAACTGCCGGATGGCAATTTCCAATAATAATTTTGTTAATTTTAAAAATGAATTTTTAAAAAATTATAAAACAGCTAGTTTTTAAAGTAAAAACCATAAAATTAATAAAAATATATTTGAAATTAACAGATTTTGTGCTTAACTTTGCTGGTTTTAAAAAAAATTTAAATAGTATTTGCAAAAAATAAAAAAATGTTAATAATAGTTATATTTGCAACACAAATGTTTTTAGCATAATTTCTTATAGAAAATAAGGTGAAAATGATGAAAAATATTAGAACTAATAAGTGGGCAAAAATAACTATAATTTCAATTATAGTTATTTCTATCGTACTCATCGCAGTAATAGCTTCAGGCTGTAATTTATTGTTACCGACTGCTGCCGGTGGAAGCACAACCGTTGCTACAAATGCGGATGGAACACAAGTTCAACCATCATTTCTGGCAAAATATGGAACATGGATATGGCTTGTTGTTTTAGTTGTAGCTTTCTATTTCCTTTTAATAAGGCCTCAAAGGCAAAGATCTAAAACACAGCAAGACTTGCTTGGAAATATTCAAAGAGGGGACGAGGTACTAACAGTTGGCGGAATCTTTGGCAGAGTAAAAGATGTCGGTGGTGATTCTCTTATAATTACAATTTCAAGCGGTGTAGATGTAAAAATTTCAAAAAGTGCAATTTCAAGAAAAATATCACCGGGTGTGACAGAATCATCAGATACCTATAAAAAATAACCTTTCCCGACATGAGACAAAACAAAGTAAATATAGTAGTTATACTGGTTTTTGCAGTAATTGTAGGTCTTGCAGTTTGGAGTATATTATCTTTTCCGGTAAAACTGGGTCTTGACCTTAAAGGCGGAACACAAGTCATACTGAAAGCCACACAGCTTCAGCAAACGGGTACTACCGGCGATACAAAGTCGAGTAGCGGATCAGTAAGTTCAGATGCTATTGATAAAGCCATGCTTATCATGTTAAACAGAATTGACAAGCTCGGCATTTCAGAGCCTCTTGTTACCAAAGATTTTTCAAACAACGTTGTTATCCAGCTTCCCGGTGTTGATAATCCGGACAAGGCAGTTGAAGTAATTGGAAAAACTGCACAGCTCGAATTTAAAATTGTTCAAGGATATGACGATCAGGGCAACTATAAACTGGGGCCGACATTAATCACAGGTGACAAACTTGCAAATGCAAAGGCAGGTTATGATAATAACGGTCAGGTTATTGTTCAGTTCAGCTTTAATTCTGAAGGTGCAAAAGAATTTGAAAAAATAACATCTGCAAACATTGGCAACCAGCTGGCAATTGTATTGGACGGTCAGGTAAAATCTGCTCCTGTAATTAGGTCTGTTATTGCAGGAAATGGTGTTATTGAAAGCATAAAAAGCTTGGAAGAAGCAAAAGATATTGCTCTTGTTCTTCAAACCGGAGCCTTACCAGTAAATCTTGAAATTCAGGAAGTCAGAACAATAGGTCCTACTTTAGGCCAGGATTCCCTGCAGCAAAGTTTAATTGCAGGCATTATCGGGTTTATCCTGGTTGCCATATATATGCTAGTAATGTATAGGGGTTTAGGCATTATTTCATTAATAGGGCTCTCAAGCTATGTTGCTTTATTCTGGGGCATTCTTTCCGGACTTAAAACACCTCTGACTCTTCCTGGCATTGCGGGATTAATACTGACAATTGGTATTGCTGTCGATGCAAATGTGCTGATCTTTGCCAGAATAAGAGAAGAAATGGTAAAAGGCAAAACAAAAGTTGTTGCTTTCAGGGAAGGTTTTAAAAATGCACTAAGAGCAATAATTGATTCAAATATTACTACATTAATTACAGCAGCTGCATTATACAGATTTGGTACAGGTCCAATCAGAGGTTTTGCTGTAACTTTGGCAATTGGAATATTAATAAGTATGTTTACAGCAATCATTTTAGTCAGATCAGTTTTATTTTTAATGCTTAAATCAAAAATAATGACGCCAGGATTTATTGGAGTTAAAATACCTAAAACCCAGAATCAGAAGGAGTATTAGTTGGCTTTAGAAAAGCAAGTTGTTACTGACAGATCGTCTTATAAATTTGATTTTATAGGTAAAAGAAAAATATGGTTTATTTTTTCAACCATTTTGATAATTACAGGTATAGTCTTTTTCTTTGTCAGGGGGTTTAATTATGGCATTGATTTCCTTGGTGGAAATTTAATGGAAGTTAAATTCAAGCAGGATGTCCCGATATCCGAACTAAGAAAAGCTATGGAAGATATTGGATACGGGAAATCAATACTTCAAAGCACAGCCTCTGATCAATATATAATCAGAACTGTTCCAATAGATGTTAAAGAAAAAAATAAAATACTTGATAATCTTGATAAAAAAATAGGCATTATCAGGCCATTGGTTCAGGACAGAAATGTGGCAGCAGGTTTTTCAAAACAAATTACAAAGTATGCCTTAATTGCTGTAGCAATCAGCATTGTCGGTATTTTAATATATATCTGGATAAGGTTCGAAGTCAGATTTGCAATAGTAGCAATTATAGAGTTGCTTCATGATCTGCTTATTTTACTTGGCTTTTATGCTATAACGTATAGAGAATTTAATACAACTTCAATTGCAGTAATATTAACAATTCTTGGGTATTCACTTAGCGACACCATAATTATCTTTGACAGGGTTCGGGAAGAATTAAGGTTAACCAAAAAAGATAAATTTTCTGACGTAGTAAATTATTCTGTAAATAAAACGCTTGTAAGATCACTCGGAACAGCTGCGACAACTTTATTTCCAATAATAGTTTTATTAATAATCGGAAATGAAACATTAAAAGATTTTGCTTTCGGCTTATTTGTCGGCATTATTTCAGGAAGTTATTCTTCTGTATTTATAGGAAGCCCGCTTCTGGTAGTTTGGAATAACAGATTCCCAAGATATAAGAAATAAAATGCTTGAAATACCAGAATACTGGATTTCGATTAGGCAAAAAGAAGATTTTAAATCATTATTATCATCAGAATCTTTGCCGCAATTTTCCAAACCTTTACTCAGTATTTTCTTTAACAGCGGATATGACTTAAAAGAGAAAATATTTGAATTTCTAAAAACACCTGAAGGAATTAGTTTTTATGAATTAATATGCCAATATTCTGAAGTATTACTGGTAATCCTGTTAAATAGCGGATTTGATAACCTGGATAAAATTAAAGATTTTTTTAAAACCTCCCAGGAAAAAGAATCTTATAAATTATTATTTAAATCTTCCGATATATTCTTAAAAATTCTTTTAAACAGAGGAATTGATACGCTGGAAAAGATTGATTATTTTCTTAAATCCCCTCAAGGAAAAGACTATTATGATCCTTTTTTGCTTCCAAATATGGAACTTGCAACTAATAGAGTATTACGTGCAATAAACAACAAAGAAAATATATTAATTTTCGGTGATTATGATGCTGATGGAATCATAAGCACCGCATTAATCTATAGTTTTTTAAAAAATTTAGGACTTAACCCAAAATATCAAATTCCTAACAGGATAGAAGATGGTTATGATATCAGCTTAAAGTTTATTAAAAAATTAAAAAAAGAAAATCCTGAAATTTCTCTGATTATATGTGTTGACTGCGGCTCAAACAGCCATGAAGTAAAAGAATATATTTATAAGAATAATAATTTAGATATTATTGTTTGTGACCATCATAAGATTTCAGAAAAATCAATTTCTACAGTTACAGATTCCAGCAGGTTCATAGTTGTTAACCCGCAAGATTTAAATTCAGAATATCCCTTCAAATTCTTAAGCGGCGCAGGAGTAACCTTTAAATTTATAAATGCTATTCTTATGAGGTTGGACAGTAGTAAAAAAGATATTTTTAAACAAAGCTATCTCACTGATTTTCTTGATCTTGTAGCAGTTTCAACAATTGCAGACTTAATGCCATTAATTGATGAAAATAGGCTTATAGTTAAAAAAGGTCTTGAGGTTTTAAAAAATACAAAAAATACAGGTTTGAAGAAATTGATAAAATCAGTTTTGCCGGGTAAAGAAAGGGGTAATGAAAATCTCACAACATATGACGTTGGTTATATTATTGCTCCGAGAATAAACGCGCCTGGGAGAATAAATGCTGCAAAAAAAGGTTTAAATGATGCTGAAAAAAGTTTTGAGTTAAATGTTGCTCCAAAAAGTTTTAAGCTTTTAATTTGTGACGAAACAGAAGCAGAATGCCTTGTTAATGAAATTAATGAATTAAACGAGCAACGGAAAATAGATCAGGCAGAAATGTTAAATAAAATACTGGAAAAGAATAAAAATGATTTTGAAGACATGATACTTAATCAAAAAATATTTATTGAAAAATCAAAAGAATGGCATGAAGGTTTACTTGGGCTAGTAGCTTCCAACCTGGTTAAAAAATATAACATTCCGGTAATATTGTTTAAAGAAGATGAAGCAAAATATAAAGGTTCCGGAAGAAGCATTGAAGAATTTGACTTATTTGAAAATCTTAATACGTTAAATCGTTACTTTGATAAGTTCGGAGGCCACAAGATGGCATGCGGGCTTACGATAAAAGCAGATTATAAAAAGAATGGACCAGAAAAAGAAAAAAAAGAAAATAAGTATCAATTGTTCAAACAGGAAATGATAAAAGTTGCCAGTGAAAAATTGTCAGAAGTTAAAATAGGAAAGAAATTTTACTACGACATGGAGGTTGATTTTAATGATTTAAAACCTTCCCTTGGAAAAGAATTAAAATTTTTTGAGCCCTTTGGAACCGGAAATCCTAAACCTGTTTTTCTTATGAGAGATTGCATAATCAGGAAAATAAGTTTTTTGAAAAACGAAAAACATGTAAGCTTGCAGATAAAAAATAAGGGTTCTTACAAGAAAGCAATATTTTTTAATATCAGCAGCGAAATTGTTGAAAGTCTAAAAAATATTCCTGAAGATACTCCTGTTTCCATATTATTTAACGTTGAAGAAAACATGTATGAAAAAAATATAAATGCAGAAGGCCGTTCTTTACAATTAATAATTTTGGATTTATTTTATAAAATAGATTTACAATAAATAAAGCAGTCAGTTTTTAATATTTTAATTAATCTTATGTTGAGATAAAAAATGGTTTTACCTGAACAAGCAAGCAAAGAAAAAGAAATAAATAGCAGTCTGCAGGAAGCAGAAAGCATTGATATTGATAAAAATTATGAAGAGTTGATTTCTTCAATTAAATTGTATAATCCAAAAGTAAATCAAGGGTTAATACAGCAAGCATTTTTTATTGCAAAAAAATATCATGCAAGCCAGTTCAGAAAATCCGGTGAACCTTTTATCATGCATCCTATTGAAGTGGCAAAAATACTTGCCCATATAGAATTGGACCAGGCATCAATAATTGCGGCTATTCTGCACGATCTGGTAGAAGATACAGATTTTACAATTGAAAAAGTAAAGGAAGAATTCGGGGAAGAAATAGCAAATATTATTAACGGTGTTACGAAACTTGAAAAAATAATTTTTCATACGAAAGAAGAACGGCAAGTTGAAAACTTAAGAAAAATGATTATAGCGATGTCAGAGGATGTAAGAATAATAATAGTTAAACTTGCTGACAGGCTGCATAACATGAGAACCCTGTCTTCGCTTAGCAAAGAAAAAATGCAGATCAAATCAATAGAAACTCTTGAAATATATGCACCTATCGCACACAGGCTGGGGATTTTTCAGATTAAATCTGAACTTGAAGATTTAAGTTTTAAATATCTTTACCCGAGGCAGTATGTAAAAATAAAAAAAATGTTAAGCGAGAAAGTTGAAGAGCGCAAAGAGTTAATTGACGGAACAATAGAAAAAGTAAAGGAAAAATTAAGCGAAGTAGATATTTTCGCAGAAATAAGCGGGAGAGTTAAAAACTATTACAGCATTTACAACAAGATTACAGTTCAAAATAAAACACTTGAAAATATTTATGATTTAATTGCTATCAGGATAATAGTTAATGATATAAAAAGCTGCTACGGCGTGCTTGGAATTATCCACTCAATATGGAAACCTGTTCCTGGAAGATTTAAAGATTATATTGCAAACCCTAAATTTAACATGTATCAATCGCTGCATACTACAGTTATCGGCAAGAAAGGTGTTCCTGTTGAAATCCAGATAAGGACTTTTGACATGCACAAGATTTCTGAATATGGCATTGCTGCCCATTATAAATATAAGGAAGGCGATGTAAAATTAGATGAGTTTGATAAAAGAATTGCATGGATAAGGCAGCTTCTTGACTGGCAGAAAGAATTAAAAAGCCCGCAGGATTACATGGAATCCCTGAAACTGGATTTATTTGAAGACGAAGTTTTTGTATTTACTCCCAAGGGGAAAGTAGTAAATCTTCCAAGGAAATCAACTGTAATTGACTTTGCTTATGCAATCCATACAGATATTGGACAGAACTGCATAGGAGCCAAAATTAATGGACAGATGGTTCCCATTGAAACAATGCTTGAAAATGGAGATATTGTTGAAATTATTGTTTCAAAAACTCCTAAAGGTCCGAGCAGGGATTGGCTGAATGTAGTTAAAACGGCAAAAGCCATAAACAAAATAAAGCAATGGTTCAGCAGAGAGGAAAGACATGAATCATTAAACGCAGGCAAGGAAATTATGTTAAAAATATTAAGGAAAAACGGCCTTTCCTTTAAAACAGTAAATCTTGATGTTTTTGAAAGTGTTGCAAAAGAAATGACTTTTGATAAGGCGGAAACCTTATTTCGAAATATCGGGACGCATAAAATTTCTGCTCATCAGGTTTTTACAAAAATTTTAAAAAAGTTAAATCAGCAGGACAGCCAGCCAAAGGAAATGACTCTTGAGGATATACATCAGAAAGGGGAAATAAGGAAACCCGGCAGCGGTATAAACGTAAAGGGTATGGATGGAGTTCTGGTTTTTATGGCAAAATGCTGTAATCCGGTTCCAGGGGATAAAATAATCGGTTATATTACAAGAGGAAGAGGCATATCAGTGCATAGAGAAGATTGCACAAATATTAAAAGTTTGCTGCAAAATGAGCGTTCCCGAATAATTGAAGTTAACTGGGATAAAAATGCGCCCCTTAAGTTTAATGTTGAAATTGAAATTGAAGCTCTTGACAGGACTAAACTGCTTAAAGATATCACCAACCTGATAAGCGAATATGACTTGAATATTGTTTCAGCAACAGGCGGCACTCAAAAAAAGAACGGTTTTGCCAAGTTTAAATTTACAATTGAAGTTTCAAATAAATATATTTTAAAAGATGTTATTAACAACTTAAGAAATATTGACTCTGTATATGATGTTTACAGAGTTCTTCCGAAAGGCTGATTTTGTGGAAATAAAAAGATTTGATTTAAAATTTTTAGATGTAAACTGCTATCTTGTGAATTTTAAAAATAATTATTTTTTAATAGATCCCGGTTCAGAATTCAAAAGAATTAAGGAATATATCCTAAAAAATAACATAAAAATTGATTTCATATTAAACACTCATGGTCATTATGACCATATGGGTGCAGTAGCAGATTTAATCAGGGAATTTAATATGCCTTTTTACATACATGAAAAAGAAGAAGATATTATAAAAAATCCCCAAAAAAATTTATCTTCAATTTTTCAATCAAATGAATTATCATTAAAAACTTATAATTTAATTAAAGGAAATAATGTTAATGATTTTTTAATTCCTGGTATTGAAATAATAAATTTCCCCGGGCATACTCCAGGCAGTATTATAATAAAGGTTGAAAACTCTTTGTTTACCGGAGATATTTTGTTTAAAGGTTCAATAGGAAGGACTGATCTGCCAGGCGGCAGCAACAGGGACATGGATAATTCTTTAAAAAAAATAATGACATTTGACAAAAAGCTAAAGATATTTCCCGGGCATGGGCCTGAAAGCACAATGGAGGAAGAGTTAAAAAACAATTATTTTCTTAAAGCGCTTTAATTCATAACTTTAAAAAATTATCTTGATAATGCGATAAATTTTTTAACATTTTTTAATAAAGGATGGCTGGCTTGATTTATAATTCACCAAGAGGGACTTCTGATTATTACGGAGAAGATATAAAATACATAGATTTTATAATAGATACTGCCAGAAATTTGTTTAAAATATATAATTATCTTGAAATCATAACCCCTCATTTTGAGCATACTGAAGTTTTTTCAAGAGGAATTGGTGAAAATTCCGACATAGTTCAAAAGGAAATGTTCACTTTTTCAGATAAAAAGGGGAGGTCACTCACATTAAGGCCTGAAGGAACTGCGTCTGTTGTAAGAGCAGTAGTTGAAAGAAAACTTTATGTAGAAAACCTTCCATTAAAATTGTTTTATATAGGAAATATGTTCAGATACGAAAGACCGCAAAAAGGCCGGATGAGGGAATTTAAGCAGATCGGCATTGAGGCCATTGGTTGTGACAACCCTGCTATTGATGCAGAAGCAATATGGCTGTTAAACAGCCTTTTTAAAAATTTAGGCTTTAAGAATCTTGTATTATATATAAACAGCATAGGATGCTCTGAATGCAGAAAAGATTATATCAGGCTCCTTGAAGAATTTTTGAAACCTTATAGCAAAGAATTATGCCCGGGTTGCGTTAACCGTATAGGTAAGAACACACTTAGAGTATTTGACTGCAAAGTTGAAACATGCCGCAATATACTCTCGGGTGCTCCAAAAATAAGCAATTATCTTTGCGAAAAATGCAGCAGTCATTTAAAAGATGTCTTTGATATATTAAACATACTGGACATCCAGTATGTCCATAATGAAAATCTGGTAAGAGGGTTTGATTATTACACCAGAACTATTTTTGAAATTGTATCAGAAGATATAGACAGTGCCCAAAATGCATTGGGTGGGGGGGGAAGATATGACAATCTTATTGAAGAATTCGGCGGCCCTAAACTAAGCTCAACAGGATTTGCCATAGGGCTTGAAAGGACTATGCTGCTGATGCAGGATCTTAGCATAAAGCCTGTAGTGATTAAGGACAATATGCCAAGCGTATATTTAATAAACATGTCTGCTGATTTTAACGGTTATCTTTTTGGCATATTAAAATTTTTAAGGCAAAACAAAATCATTTGTGACAGCAATTTCAATATAAAAAATGTTGGCAAAGAAATTAAATGGGCAAAATCAGCGGGATACAGTCATATAATAATTATAGGCGAAGACGAAGTTAAGAATAATACTGTAACAATAAAGGACCTCTTTAATTTTAGCCAGTCACAGCTAAGCTGGCTGAACGAAAAAAGCAGATTAATAAATTTATTGAAATAATTTAAGTTATAAAAATTACGATACATTAGTAAAAATTTTTTATATAAAAGCTTGGAGAAAATAAAAAATGGCGGATTTTAAAGATATTTTTAAAACAAGTTTAAGAACAAATTTATGCGGAGTTGTAAATAAAGACTACTCTGAAAAAGAAGTTACTGTATGCGGCTGGGTATCCAGGAGAAGAGACCACGGCAAATTGATTTTTGCTGACTTAAGGGATTTTTCAGGAATTGTTCAGGTTGTTTTTAACCCGTCTTTTAATGAAAAATCTTATGAAATCGCAAAAGAATTAAGAAGTGAATTTGTCATACAGGTTATCGGAACTGTAAAAAAAAGAACAAATGATACAATAAACAATGAAATTGGCACAGGTGAAATAGAAATTTTTGCAAAAGAATTAATTATATTAAGTGAAGCCAGGACACCTCCTTTTATGCTTGATGATAGAGACGCAATTGACGAGCTTACCCGTTTAAAATACAGGTATATCGATTTGCGTACAAGCGATATGCAAAGAAATCTTCGCTTAAAAAGCGCTGTCATGAACACGACAAGGAATTATCTGGTTTCCAATGGTTTTGTTGAGGTTGAGACTCCAATTCTTGCCAAAAGCACACCTGAAGGAGCAAGAGATTTTCTGGTCCCCTCAAGACTTAACCCAAACAAGTTTTATGCACTGCCTCAATCACCGCAGCTTTTCAAACAAATACTTATGTTTGCAGGTTATGACAGGATATTTCAGATAGCAAGATGTTTTAGGGATGAAGATTTAAGATCTGACAGGCAGCCTGAATTTACACAGATAGATCTGGAGATGACTTTTGTAAAACAGGAAGATGTCATGAACCTTACAGAAGGTTTGATCAAAGATATTTTTAACAAAGTTTTAAATACAGAAATTAAACTGCCATTGGACAAAATTACATTCTTTGATGCAATTTCAAATTATGGTTCTGATAAACCTGACTTAAGGTTTGGACTTAAAATCAATGATATTTCAGAAATTTTTAAAGACTGTGAAGTTAAAATATTTAAGGATACATTAAACAATGGAGGAGTTGTTAAATGTATTAAGCTTGAGGACGGCAGTTTACTTAGCAGAAAAGATCTTGACGACGTAGTCCTTATGGCAAAAAATAATGGTGCAGGCGGCCTTTTATGGATAAAAACAGATGAAAACCTGCAGCTTCAATCTCCTATAGCTAAATTTTTAAGCGATATTGAAAAAGAAAAACTAATTAATAGCTTAAATCTTAGAGTGAATAATCTTGTTCTTGTAGTTTCAGATAAATTTATTACAGCTTGCACGGTTTTAGGGACAATCAGGAATCATCTTGGGGCCAAACTGAATTTAATAGATAAGAATGAATATAAATTCTTATGGGTTTATGATTTTCCTTTATTTGAGCTGGATGAAAAGGAAAACAGATATAAATCTGTTCATCATCCTTTTACTATACCGGATAGCAAAACAATAGGTTATTTAAAATCAGACCCTTTAAAAGTAAATTCAATTTCTTATGATATCGTATTAAATGGCACAGAAATAGGCGGAGGTTCCATAAGAATAAATGATCTAAAGATTCAAACTCAAATACTTGAAATATTAAAAGTTGACCTTAAAAAAGCCAGGGATAATTTCGGTTTCTTCTTAAATGCAATGGAATACGGAACACCTCCCCATGGTGGAATCGCACTTGGTCTTGACAGGCTGGTAATGCTGCTTGGAAAGCTTAAAAGCATAAGGGAAGTGATTGCATTTCCAAAGACTCAATCTGCAATGGATATGATGGCTCAGTCACCTGCAAATATTAGCGAAAACCAGCTGAAAGAATTATATGTCAAGTTAATAAAATATGAAGAATAAAAGAGGGTACCGCCGCAGGCAGTGTTTTAACAGTGCAGCTATGTTTGAAATTCCCGATTATTTGTGATAGCATTTTATTTGTACCCTGTGTTAATCGTAATTAAAGTTAATTTTTATGCCAACAAGTTAACTGATGGAATCTTTACTCTGACTGTGGTGTAAATGCCCTTTAAGCTAAGGGACTTACTAAGCAGCAGGAAAGAATCCGCCTTACATGGGTAAGGCATATAAACACTTCCAATAATTACGTTAATGCGGGGTATTTTTTTATTATGATTATGGTTTTATTCATCAAAGCTATAGAAGATTGCGTAAATAGATTTAAGTTTTTATTTAAAAGATACTTAAGAATAGCAGCCAGGTTTTTATATTTAAGTTGATATTTTTTAATTTTTAAATTATTTTATTTAAGTTATGGATATAAGAAAAGAATTTTTAGAGTTTTTTAAAAAAAATGACCACCTGATTTTACCGTCTTCAGGATTAATTCCGGATAATGACCTTAGCGTTCTTTTAACAACTGCGGGAATGCAGCCATTTAAACCTTACTATCTTGGAGTGAAAAAACCGCCTTCCCCCAGAATTTCAACTGTCCAGAAGTGTTTCAGAACAAGTGATATTGACAGGATAGGCGATAGCGACAGGCACCTGACTTTCTTTGAAATGCTGGGAAATTTTGCTTTTGCAGATTATTTTAAAAAAGAGGCAATAAGCTTTGCATTAAACTTTATTTTAAATATTTTAAAAATACCGGAAAACAAGCTCCGGTTTTCAGTTTTTGGAGGGTACGAGGAACTCCCGCTGGATGAGGAAGCCAGAAATTACTGGATTAAAAGTGGTGTAAAAGCAGACAGAATATATAAGTTCGGGATGAAAGATAATTTCTGGGGCCCTGCCGGAAATACAGGGCCCTGCGGACCTTCAACGGAGATATACTATGATTTCGGTGAAGAATATGGGTGCGGCAAGCCAACATGTAATCCAAATTGTGATTGCGGCAGATTTATAGAAATCTGGAATCTTGTATTTACCCAATATAATTTTGATGGTAAAAGCTATAAGGATCTGCCAAATAAAAATATTGATACAGGAATGGGCCTGGAAAGGATATATGCGGCAGTATTAAGCAGCACGTCTGTTTTTAGAATCCCATTATTTAATGGAATACTTGGAAAACTAAAAGAAATATCCGGTAAAGAATTAAAGTCAAAAAGTGAAAATAATAATGATATTGAAATAAACAGGGCTTTGAAAATTGTATCTGACCACTGTCGATCTATTTATTTTTTGATTTCTGATGGTGTAACTCCTTCCAATGAAGGACGTGGATATATATTAAGAAGAATAATAAGAAGGGCAATAAGATTCGGACGCGTATTAGGAATTAATGACTACTTCTTAAATGAAATAGGCAACGTAATTGCTGATGATTATAAGAGTGCTTATCCTGAAATTGAGGAAAAAAAGAATTTTGCATTTCAGATAGTTTCTGATGAAGAAAAAAGATTTTCAAATACTTTAAAAGAAGGAACTAAACTTCTTATTGCAAATATTGCTGATTTAAAATCAAAAGGGGAAAAGTATCTTGATTCAAATGATGCCTTTAAACTTTATGATACTTATGGTTTTCCTGTGGAGCTGACAGGTGAAATCCTTGCAGAAAATAATCTTTATCTGGATGTGGAAAAGTTTAACTTGTTTGTTAAAAAACATGTTGAAATTTCTAAGAAAAGAACAACTTTTGATAAAAAACTTATTGAAAATATTGATGAATACAAATCTTTATCCAAAGAAATACATTGTGAATTTGCAGGATATGAAAAAATAGAATCAAGCTCAAAAATAATTAAGATTTTAAAAAATGAAAAAAGTAAAAAATTTATAGTTGAAGAGCTTACGGAAAACGAGCATGGAGAGATAATTCTGGACAATACGCCTTTTTATGGTGAAAAAGGCGGAGAAATCGGCGATAAAGGTATTATAACCTTAAACGAAAAGTCAGTTTTTATTGTTGAAGATACCAGAATACCTGTTGAAGGAATATATATACATATAGGATTTGTAAAAAAAGGTAAATTTAAAATAAATGATAGTGTTCAGGCAAAAGTAGGTATTAATTTCAGAAAGGCAATAAGCAAGAACCATACCGCCACCCATCTTTTACATTGGGCGCTGCGGTCAGTATATGGCAAAGAAGCAACTCAAGCAGGTTCGTTTGTTTCTGACTTAAGGATAAGGTTCGACTATAAATTTTTCGGAGAGCCGGGAAAAGGAATGGTTTCCAGGCTGGAAAATTTAGTAAATAAAAAGATTCAGGATAATGAAATAGTAAAAATTTTTGAAACCACAAAGGAATATGCCGGGGAAATAGGCGCAATTGCATTATTTGAAGAAAAATACGGCAGGTTTGTAAGAGTTGTTGAAATCGGCAATTACAGCAGAGAGCTTTGCGGAGGAATACATGTTAAGCGAACCGGTGAAATAGGGATATTTAAAATTATACAAGATACCGGCATTGGTTCAAACTTAAGAAGAGTAGAAGCCGTTACCGGGATGGCTGCCGTCAATTATTTAAATGAAAAAGATAATATTGTAAAAGAAATATCAGGCTATCTTGGAATTAATGATAGTGAGATAATTCAAAATATCACCACGTTAAAAACAAATCTGGAAGATTTGAATATAAAGCTTGAACAAATAACAATTAAAATTGCAAAAAATGAAGTTATTAAAAAGTATGACAGCATATTTAAAGTTGAAGATGATAAAATTATTGTTTTTGATTTTTCAAAGTCAGATTATTCTGAAAACCTGTCTTCAAAAAGCATAGGTGTTTTAAGTGATGAAATAAAGGATTATTTTAAGAATAAAAAAGTATTTATTGCTTTAGCAAATAGTATAAACGGCAAGCCCATTCTGATTTTTAATTCTTCAAAAGATTTACTTAAAAAGGGGATTAACTGTTCGGTTATAGCAAAAGAAACAGGTAAAATAATAGGCGGGGGGGGTGGAGGCAAACCTGATTTTGCCCAATCCGGAGGATCAGATTTGAACCTGATAAATGATGCTTTTGAATTTGTGCGCAGTAAGGTAAAAAATACTATCAATTAATTATTAAGTCAGGGAATCTATGAGAATAATGGCGCTTGATATCGGGGAAAAAAATATCGGCGTTGCAATATCAGACAAGATGAATGTTCTGGCAATTCCGTATTCAATTGAAAAAAATGATGATGGTTTTGCTAAAAAGATTTGCAGTATTATTGAGGAAAAGGATATAAAAAAAATTGTAATCGGGATACCTTACAATTTAAAAGGGAAATTAGGGTATCAGGCAAATAAAACTATGGATTTTGCTTTAAAACTTAAAGAAAAAATAAATGTTGACATAGATTATTTTGATGAGAGATTTTCTTCGAAAATATCAAAAGACAATTTAATGTTTAAGAAAATAAATTCAAAAACTTTAGTTGATAAATATGCCGCGGCGGTAATACTTGAAAACTATTTGGGATTACTAAAAAAAACAAGATGGCTGAAAATAAAATAAATAAAAAATTATCAGAGATATTAATAATTGTTTCTACTTTTTTGTTGGTTTTAAGCCTTTTTTTTGTTGCATGCAGTTCCGGTTCAGGGCTATCAGGGAAAACTCCAAAATCTGAAATACAAAAGGGATTAGATGTTGAAATTGAAATAATAGAAGGAATGAATCTAACGCAGATTTCAAGCCTTCTTGAAGAAAAGGCAGTAGTAGACAATGGTTTGTTTTTTAAAGTTTATGCAGAAGAAAAAGGCCTTGAAAAGAAACTGATTCCTGGCAAGTATAATTTAAAAACAGGATCAGAATATGGTGATGTGTTAAAGGCAATAACTTCAGGACCGTTAGTTGTTACTTTTAAGTTAGCAATACCTGAAGGTTTTATGCTAAAGCAGGTTTCTGAAAGGATAAACGGGGAATTGCCGTTTATCGCAAAAAATGATCTGGAAGAAGCAATTAAAGTTGAAAATTACAGCTACGATTTTTTAAAAGATAATAATCAGCCGGTACAAAGCCTTGAAGGTTTTCTTTTTCCTAAAACCTATGAAGTTATTGCGCAATATACTGCAAAAAATGTAATTGAAATGTTTTTATCTCAATATCAGCTTGAAACCAGCAATCTGGATTACAGTGCTGCTGTAGACAATAATTTAACACCTTACGACATCCTAAAAATTGCTTCAATGATTGAAAGAGAAGCTTATCTGCCTGAAGAAAGGCCTTTAATTTCTGCAGTAATCCATAACAGGCTTAAGATAAATATGGCGCTTGGCATAGACGCAACACTTATTTATTTTCTGGATAAATGGGACAATCCATTAACAGAAAGTGATTTAAAAACCGATACCCCATATAACACACGATTATATACAGGTCTTCCTCCAACACCAATCTGCAATCCCGGGCTCGATTCCATAAAGGCAGCATTAAATCCTGCCGATGCGGATTATTTATACTATGTTGTAACTGATCCTGTTAGCCACAAACATACTTTTTCAAAAACTCTTAAAGAGCATAATGAAAATGTAAACAGTACAACAACAAAATGAAAGATTTAAATAGCATTATATCTGAAAAAGAATACCTTGAAGGCTTAAGCAACGTTTCTATTGAAAATAAGGTGCCAATAGTCACTTATGAGGTCGGAAGGCTGCTTGAAGTTATTGCATTTATAAAAAACCCAAAACGTGTTTTAGAAATAGGGTGCGGACAAGGTTATTCAACTTATTTTATAGTTAAAAACTTAAAAAAAGCTTCTTTTACGGGAATTGATTTAAATAATAAAAGGTTGTTAAAAGCCAAAGAATTTATCACTTCTACTTTTCCTGAACTTAATGCAAATTTTTATTCAGGCAATGCTTTAAAAATAATTCCTGACTTAAATCTTGAATTTGATTTTGTTTTTATAGATGCAGCTAAATTTGAATACCCTGCTTATCTGGAAATCCTTCTTAAAAAACTTAAAAAAAATGCTCTTATAGTAGCTGACAACATATTTTGCGATGAAAAAATATTTGCCCGTTACGTAAAGGAGCATGACAGAAACAGTGTGGAGGGCCTGAAAAAATTTATAAAATTAATTCAGAATAAAGAATTTTTTGATACAAAATTTATTGATATGGGCGATGGAGTCTCAATATCAATTTATAAAAAATAATTAAAATAATACATATTTAATATAATTTATGGTTGAAAATAAAAAAATTCCGGAACTACTTGTACCTGCAGGAAACTTAAAAACTCTTAAATATGCTGTTGAGTATGGCGCCGATGCAGTGTATATCGGAGGGAAGAAATTTAATTTAAGAAGCCTTGGCAATAATTTTTCTGTCAGTGAGCTTGAAGAAGCAGCAGCTTACTGCCATGCCAGAAAAGTAAAAACATATTTAACATTAAATTCAATAATTTTTGAGAGTGAAATTCCACAATTAAAGGATTTTTTAAATGAAATAAAGGATATTGATTTTGATGGTGTTATAGCTTCAGACGCAGCAGTTATCAAGCTGGTCAAAACTTATTATAAAAATCCCAATATACACATCAGTACGCAGGCAAATGTAACCAATAGCATTGGTGTTAACATGTATAAAGATCTCGGGGCAAAAAGGGTAAACATAGCAAGAGAGATAAAGTTCAGTGATCTAAAGGAAATAATAAAAAATACTGATATTGAGATCGAGGTTTTTGTTCATGGTGCCTTGTGTATTTCACATTCCGGAAGGTGCATGCTAAGTAAATATATGGCTGGAAGGGATGCAAATAAGGGGGAATGCGCCCACAGCTGCAGATGGAAGTATTATCTGATGGAAGAAGAAAGGCCAAATTTGTTTTTTAACATTGTAGAGGACAATAAAGGCACTTTTATTTATAATTCAAGGGATTTATGCCTTCTTTCAAAGCTGGATTTGCTGATTGACGCAGGTGTTTCTGCTCTTAAGATTGAAGGCAGGATGAAAACAGAAAGCTATATTGCGCAAACTGTCTGGGCATATAAAAAAGCCCTGGAATATATTAAGAATAACGAGTTTGACGAAAATAAAAAAGATTTTTTGCTTAAAGAGTTAAATAAATGCAGCCATAGAAATTATACAGTTGGCTTTATGTTTTTAAATAACTATAAGGAACTTGAAGATAACGAGGGTGTTGGATATATTAAAAATTACAGGTTTACAGGTGTATGCAACGGAATAAGCGAAAAATATAATCTGCCTTTAATACTTGTAAAAAATCAGTTTAAGGCAGGAGAAAATATTGAAATACTTCAGCCGGGGAAAATGCCTGTAGAAAAAAGAATAAAAGAAATTACGGTAATAAAAAATAATAATGATTTTTCCTCTGATACTGCAAATCCAAATGACATAGTTATTTTAAAAGATATAGGCAAAATTAACCCGTATTCGATATTGAGAGTAAAACAATAATATTTATTAATGAGAGCACTATATTATAACTTTGAAGCATATTTAAAATTAATAATTTATTTAAAATCAGGTTAAGTAATAAATGAATAAGTGTTTTGAATTAATAATTGAAGGCAGAGTTCAGGGAGTAGGATTTAGAAATTTTGCTTACATGAGAGCATTAAAATATAATATTAAAGGTTATGTAAAAAATACCTTTGAAGGCAATGTTGAAATATTATGCACAGGGGAAGACGGGAATTTGGATAAATTTATAAATGAAATGAGGAAAGGTCCTTCTTTTTGCTTTATATCAAAGTTTGGCATCAACGAAGCACCGTCAGGAAGTGGTATTGATAATTTTGAAATAAGATATTAATGTAGATAAAAGAAAAGTCGTAAAAAATTATAAATATTTATTTAACAGCCATTATCAAAATTAAAAAAATATGGTAAAAATAAACGGCAATACCGATTTATATGCTTTAATGGGTTATCCTGCAAAACATAGCCTTTCACCTTTTATACATAATTATTTTTTTAATAAATATGACTTAAATTCCGTTTATTTAAGTTTTGAAATTATTCCATCAGATTTTAAAACTGCTTTTTCGGGTGCAAAAAAGATTGGTTTTTCAGGGATTAATTTAACAATGCCGTTCAAGGAAGATTCTTTAAACTATCTGGAAGAACTGGATGAAGATGCCAAAGCCATCAAGTCTGCAAATACTGTAAAAATTAATAAAAACGAAAGAAAAACAAAAGGCTTTAATACTGACATATCAGGGCTTATAAGATCGCTTGATGACCATAATTTTAATTGGGGTGTCTCAAGTTGTTTAATTATTGGCGCGGGCGGCGCTGCAAAAAGTGCAGTATATGCTTTAATTAAAAAGAAAACGGAAAAAATTTATATATTTAGCCGGACTGCTTCCAGAGCTAATGAAATTAAAATTCTTTTTAATAACCATGATTTTACTAAAATTATTATTTTAAATGATTTAAACATAGCGCCTTTAAAAGAAATAAGCCTGATAATTAATTGCACGCCTTTGGGGATGAAATTAAATGATTCGTCCATGGATAATAATATTTTGCCAATACCGGAAAGCTGGAACTTAAATAAGAAATTTGTATTTGAAATGGTTTATAATCCTATTCATACATTACTGGTAAAAAAATCAATAAAAGATGGAGCTGAAGTAATTTTTGGAACAGAAATGCTTTTAAACCAGGCTGCCTTTTCATTTGAAATATGGAAAGGATTTTTCCCCGATCTGACATATTTAAAAAATTATTTTAAAAATAGTATTAAATAAATTATTAAGAGTTGATCTGAACGCATCTGATTTGCACATGATTGCGGTAGTTGTGATTGCCATGTATCTTCTGATGTTTAAAATATATCAATATATTCAGTAAAATGTTTTTAAAGTTTTAATTTTTAAATTATTAATCTTTATATTATAAATAAATAAATATTATTACTTATATGTATATAAAAATTATTTAAAATAATAGTTATATAAAGGTATTGATTTATTTATAAGTTATGTTATAAAATAATAAAAAGTACAAGAAATAATATAAATAGTTTTATTGTAATACTAACATCATATAAGGGAGGCATTAAAAACGAAGTGGTTTTATGAAAAGCTTTACAAAAAGGAAAAAGGATTTACATTGGTAGAACTTCTGATAGTAATTATTATTCTTGCAGTTCTTGCCGGTATAGCAGTCCCCAGCTATCTGTCAATGACATCCAAGGCAAAGGAAGCAGGGACAGAAGCTGAAATGGCTAATATTGCTACAGCTCTCGAACTATATAATGCTGACAAAGGTTCATATCCAGCAACTGCTACTACGTGGAATACTAATTTACAAACAGGTGGGTATATGGTTGCAGTTCCTACAAAGGATAAATGGGGCGAAGATTATGTATATGCTGCAGCAGGAGCAGGTAATGCAACTTATACTTTAACCAGTTGCGGTAAAGATGGAGTAGTTGGTGTTACTGGTGGTACAGATGATCTTGTTTGGACCAACGGCCAGCAAACCGGAATGGGTGCATATTAATAATCTTAGGAGTTTACTATTTAATAATTTAATAAATAAAAATAAAAAAGTATTAGTAATGTTTAGGCAGAGGCTTAAAAACCTCTGCTCTTTTTGTGTAAATTGTTTTTGACTATTTATATCATGTGTGTTATTATATAAAAGTACAAATATTTATTTCCCTATATGCAGCATAAATTATAGCAATAACTTGTAATAAAAATTTAGCAATTAAATAAAAAATTTTATAGTAAGAGGGAAATGAGCAGCATAATTTATTATTTGATTTTTATTTTCTCAGGTTTAATTATTGGAAGTTTCTTAAATGTGCTGATCTATAGGCTTCCTTTAAAGATTTCCATTGCAGCTCCCTCTTCTTTCTGCCCTGAATGCAACTTAAAAATAAAGTTTTACGATAATATTCCTGTAGTTTCCTATCTGATTTTAAAAGGCAGATGCCGCAATTGCAAAACCAGAATTTCACCGAGATACCCGATTGTTGAAGCATTAACTGCCTTTTTTTTTGCGTTAAGCTATTATTTTTTTGGGATAAGTTTTAATTTGCTGTTATCTGTAATATTTATTTCAGGGTTAATAACAGTATCTTTTACTGATATTGAGCATGAAATAATCCCTAACGTTGTTGTCCTTCCTCTTTCTGCAATTGGACTACTGATAAACATCTCAGTAATGCCCCAAATATGGTGGATAATACTTGCATTTGCATTCGGATCATTTCTTTTTATGTTCATAATCAGCATGATTTATCCAAAAGGCATGGGGATGGGCGATGTAAAGTTAAGCCTTATGGCAGGGGCATATTTAACTCAGAAAGTTATTCCAGGCTTATTTATTGGTTTTTTTGCCGGTGCAATTTTCGGGCTGGCAATGATCATATTAAAAAAGAAAAAAATAAAACAAACAATACCATTCGGACCTTTTATTTCTTTTGGATGTATTGTTGCTTTATTTTTTGGTGATAAAATTATTAACTGGTATCTTGCATATATATAGAAGTTTAAAAGATGTATTATTAGTATTATGATGCAGTTTACAAACTTAAAAAGGAAGATTTATTCGGGAAAATTTATCAGGTAAAAGCAATCAATGCTGATTCAGTAGTGCTTTTAAAAGGCGATGAATTAATAACAATATATATAAATGAAATATATTACAACTAATTATAAGTTATGAAGTTTTTAAGTTCAGGTGAATCCCATGGAAAGGCACTGGCAGGAATAATTGATGATTTTCCTTCCGGTGTTAATATTGATTTTAGTTATATAAATAATGAACTTAAGAGAAGGCAGTCAGGTTACGGCCGCGGGAAAAGAATGGATATTGAAAAAGACAGCCTGGAAGTTCTCTCCGGAGTAAGGCACGGCGAAACAATAGGTTCACCAATATCATTTCTGATTTATAATAAAGATTGGGAAAACTGGAAAGAAAAGATGGCTGTGGAGTTTTCGGACAGCAAGGCAGAAAACACAAAGGATTTAAAAATATTAAATCCAAGGCCGGGACATGCAGATTTTGCCGGTTATACAAAATACAGGCTGGATGACATTAGAAATGTTATTGAAAGAAGCAGCGCGCGTGAAACAGCCGTCAGAGTTGCTGCAGGTGGTTTTGCTAAGATTTTACTCAAAAATTTTAATATTTTTGTTTATAGTTTTGTAACTCAAATAGGTGAAATTGAATTGGATTTTTGTGATTCATACCAGGAGTTAAATGAAGATATATATCTAAGAGCAGAAGAATCAGATTTAAGATGTCCTGATGAAAAAGTAACAGATAATATGAAAAAAGAAATAGATGCCGCAGTTAAAAAAGGCGATACTCTTGGAGGCAAATTTGTTTTATTTGCAAAAAGAATACCTGTCGGACTTGGTTCATATTCCCAGTGGAATAGAAGGCTTGATGCAAAAATAGCACATGCAATCATTAGTATTCCGGCAATAAAAGCAGTTGAGATCGGCAATGGTGTTTCTTCTGCAAAATCAAGCGGCATTAATTTCCATGACGAAATATTTTACAGCGTAGAAGAAGGTTTTTATAGAAAAACTAATAATGCCGGCGGAATTGAGGGCGGAGTTACAAATGGAGAAGACATAATAATATCAGCATATATGAAACCCATACCAACAACTTCAGCCGGTTTAAAAACAGTAAACATAAAAACCAAAAAAAATGAGTCAAGCCTGAAGGAAAGATCTGATACCTGTGCTGTTCCGTCTGCATCTGTTGTCGGCGAAGCGATGCTTGCAATTGTCCTGGCGGATGAACTGCAGGAAAAATTCGGAAGAGACAGCTTACCGGAAATGCTTGAAAACTACAAAAATTATTGCAAGTATATGAAAAATATTTAGAATTCTTTATAAGCTTTAACTGGAAGTTGAAAGATAATGTTTTTAAAAAACCTATCTCTTATTGGTTTTATGGGATGCGGGAAAAGTACTACAGGAAAAATAATTGCTGATGATTTAAATTTTTTATTTATTGATTTGGACAAAATGATTGAATATATTCATGAATTATCTATCAAAGATATATTTGAAAAATATGGTGAAAGTTATTTCAGAAATTTTGAAAGCAATATTATAAATAAAATTTATAATAACAAAAATTGCATTTTCGCTTGTGGGGGCGGGGTTTTTAATAAGGCGGAAAACATAAAAAAAATAAGGCAGAATAGTTTTGTTGTGTACTTATTTTTAACACCGGAAGAGGCTTATGAAAGATTAAAAGATTCTAAAGACAGGCCTCTTCTTCAGGTTGAGGGGGATTTAAACCAAAAAATTACGCAAATCATGGAAGAAAGACAGGATATATATAATAATAATTGCGATTTAAAAATTAATGCAGGAGGTAAATCCCCAAATCGCATAAAGGATGAAATAATAAGCTATTTAAACAAGCATTAATAAAATAATTCAGTATTGCATCTTTATCAGAAAATACCATTAAAAAATCAAAATAAAATTTTTTTATAAGATGAAATCAATAGAAGTAAAGACTTTAAACAAAATTTATAATATTTATATTGAAAACCATATAACAGACCAGCTCGTTACCTATTTAAAAGATAACATTAAAAGTATTAATAATATTATCCTTGTCTCAAACGAAAAAATATACACAATATACGGTGAAAGAATTAAAAAAATAATAAGCAGCAATTTTAACCTGAAAAAAATAATATTAAAAGATGGCGAAAAATATAAAAATCTTGATACTTTGAAATATATTTATACGGAATTATTAAAAATAAATGCTCGCAGAAATGATGTGATCCTGTCATTTGGCGGAGGAGTTGTTGGTGACACTGCCGGATTGGCTGCTGCAACGTTTAACAGGGGGATGGGTCTGGTCCAATACCCGACTACCATAATAGCACAAGTGGACAGCAGTGTCGGCGGCAAGACTGCCGTAAATTTTGAAAATATTAAAAATGTTATAGGCTGCTTTTATCAGCCTGATCTTATTATTACAGATCCCAAACTTTTAATAACTCTTGAAGAAAAAGAAATAATAAATGGCCTGAGCGAGATAGTAAAGTACGGGCTGGTGTTTGATTATCAGATAATAAATGATCTATTAAAAATAGTAAACAAATATAAAAATAGTGATGATAGATTACTCAAAACAGTTAAAAATGAAGAATTTGGCAATATTATTTACAAGTGCGTAAAAATAAAATCAGAAATTATTGAAAAAGATGAATTTGATACAGGCGAAAGGCATGTATTAAATTTTGGCCATACAATAGGCCATGCATTTGAAAAAATAATTGGATTTGACAATATAAATCACGGCCAGGCTGTGGCAGTCGGGATTTTATGTGCTGTTGATATGTCCATAAGTTACGGATATCTGGATATTGATTTTAAAAATAAACTTCATAGCTTATATAATACGTTAAAACTTCCGGAATTTGTTTCAGGATTTAAACCTGATGAAATATATAACGCTATAAAGTTTGATAAGAAGTTTGTTTCAGGTATTAATAAATTTATACTGCTTAAAGATGTAAACAAGCCAATAATTTGTACGGATTTAAATGAAAAAATTATAAAAAGTAGTATAATAAAATATATAAGATAACATATAAACTATTAATAAATAAATAAAAAAATATTTAATTTTTAATTTATCCGGGTTAACTTTTTAAAGTAAATGTTAAATCAATAAATAAATTAAAATAAAAACCAACAGGAATAATAATTATGGACAGAAAAATAATAATAATAAACGGGCCAAATTTAAATTTAACAGGCAGCAGGGAAGAAAATGTATATGGAAATAAAAGTTTTGGAAGCTTTTACAATGAAGAACTTTTAATATTTGCAGAAAAAAATGATTTAAATCTGGAGTATTTCCAGTCAAATCACGAAGGGGATATTATTGACAGGATACACGACTGTATCGGGCATAAAGATTTTATCATAATCAACCCGGGTGCTTTAACCCATTACAGCTATGCAATACATGATGCGCTTGCAGCGTGCAGGATTCCAGCAATAGAAGTTCATATCTCAAATATTTTTTCCCGGGAAGATTGGAGAAAACTGTCAGTAATTTCACCTTCAGTTAAAGGAATTATCAGTGGTTTTGGCCTTAAAAGCTACAAGCTTGCCCTGCAATTTATTTCAGAATCTTAATTTTAATTAACTTCATGATCAAAAAATTATTTTTAATATTAATTTCCTTCTGTCCCAGAAGTGGGAAGAAATACCAAACAGTTAATTCGTTAAATAATTTTTTTATGCTTTCAAAAAACTCTTAATTTTTTATCTGCTATAATATATTATTGCCGGATCTAAAAGATTTTCCAGCATATTAATCTTTAAGGATGAGGATATATTTTATCTCACAGGGTTTTACGGTAAAAATTCAAACAGTGCTTTTTTAATTACAGAAAATAAAAATTATCTTTTTGTAAATTTCATATACCTTGAGGAAGCAAATAATTCTGCAGGTTCCGATAACGTGGAAATAATTCTTTATGCAGGCGATAAAAATAAATGTATAGCAGATGTTTTAAAGGATAGCAATATTAAAGATGTACTGATGCAGTCTGATTTTATATCCTATAATGAATATACCATACTTGAAAAAGAATTAAATAAAATAAATATTAAGGCTAAAAACATTGAAAACCCTGTCGGAAAATTAAGATTAATTAAAGATGAGTCTGAGCAGGAATTATTAAGAAATGCCTGCAGAATAACAGACCTTTCATTTGGTTTCATTTGCAATTTAAAATACATAGAATTAGTTAGCTATATGGAATCAACTCTTGCAATTGAAACGGAGAAATTTTTAATGAGTTCCGGTGGAAGCGGAAGATCTTTTGATTTTGTTGTTGCAAATAATGCAGACTCGTCAAAACCTCATTATATGTCAGGAAGTAAAAAAATAATTGATGGACTTCTTTTGATGGATTATGGAGTTTTATATAATCATTACTGCTCTGATATTACAAGAACAATATTTATTGGAAGCAAAATAAATAAAAAACTAAAGGAAATATACAAAATAGTTAAAGATGCTCAATTAATGGCTGTAGATTTCTGCAGGGAAGGAATAAAAGCCTGCGAACTTGATAATATTGCCAGAAGCTTTATTACAGATAAAGGATATGGAGAAAATTTTGGGCATTCTCTAGGACATGGGGTAGGGCTTGAGATTCATGAACCGCCATGGGTTAACTCAAAAAATGAAGAAGTTTTAAAAGAAGGAATGATTGTAACAATTGAACCAGGGATATATGTTGAAAGCCTTGGTGGTGTAAGAATTGAAGATATGGTAATTGTAAGAAAAAATGGTTGCGAAAATTTATATAAATCGCCAAAAGAACTTGTTCAGATCTATTAATAAAATCTTTTAATCTTATAAGTGCTATAATTAAAAAAATTTTTAAAAATAACTTAAAAATTTTTTATCAGCCTGTTTAAATTTAATTTATTTTTTGTTTTGGATTATTTAAAAAAATATATTTTAAACACTTTTGAAAGGATATTTATTTGTGATAAGCAGCAATGATTTTAAAAACGGAATGGCAATAGAATACGAGGGAGATTTGCTGGAAGTAGTTTATTTTCAACACGTTAAACCGGGCAAGGGCGGAGCATTTGTAAGAACCAAATTAAAAAATCTTATAACAGGCGCAATTTTTGAAAAAACATTCAGGGCAGGAGAAAAGCTGGAGCAGGCAATCCTTGAAACAAAGAAAATGCAGTATCTTTACAAGGACGAGCATTATATTTTTATGGATAACTCAACTTATGAACAAGTTTCGCTGGATGAAAAGCAGATAGGCGACAAAAAATATTTTCTTATGGAAAATATGGATGCAACTTTAGTTTTTTATAAAGGAAACGCGATTTCCATTGATCTGCCTACTTTTATTGAGGCAAAAATTGTCAACACTGAACCTGGAATAAAAGGGGATACTGTAAGCAGTTCCTTTAAACCGGCAGAAATTGAGACAGGGGCTAAAGTTCAGGTCCCTCTTTTTATTGAAAACGGAGATATTATCAGAGTTGATACAAGAACCGGAGATTACATAACACGTGTTTGATTTGATTAAATTTTAAGCTCTTTTAAAAATAAAAATTAAAAAATGGTAAAAACAACAAAAAGAAGAAGATCAAGAGTTAAGGCTGTTATCCTGCTTTATCAAAGTGACCTGCTTAATAAGGAAGTAGGCAGTATTATCAGCTCTGAAATGGATTTTCAAAAGCGCATTGATGAATTCACCATAAAGCTTGTCATGGGAGTTGAAAAAAATAAGATTGAAATAGACAACCAGATAAGGCATGTTGCTGAAAACTGGACTTTAAACAGGATATCAATTATTGACAGAAATATTTTAAGGATGGCTATTTATGAAATGCTTTTTGAAGAAGATATTCCGCTGAAAGTCTCTGTAGATGAAGCAATTGAAATTGCAAAGATACTTGGTCAGAAAGATGAGACGCCTAAATTCGTTAACGGAATTCTGGGCAAGATCCTGACAAATCTTAATATAGATAAAAAGGAAGCTTAAAAAAAATAATTTATATTACAGAAATTTTTAAAAATAAAATTAAGCGAATATAAAATATAATATTAATTTAAGAATTTTTAGTCAGCAAAAGAGATTAATCATGAACACAAGAGAGAAATTTATTGAGTTTACAAATTTCAATAAAAAAGTCCCTGCAGTAAAATGGGAATTCGGCTATTGGGGCAGCGCTGTTAAAAGATGGTATAAAGAAGGCCTTCCGCTTAAAAAATATCCGACTGTTCCGATGAATGTGGTTAATACAACTGCTTCCTTATACACTACTGTCTGGAAACATTTCCTCATGAGCGATAAAAGCCTTTTTGAAAAAGTCTACAATGAACCTGAAAATAAATTGATTCTTCCTGACGGTATTGCTGTCTTAGGCGGCGGCATATATTTTCCTTCACAGGGATTTGCACTTGATTATGATGTGAGGGATTATTTTAAAATGGACAAGCAGCAAAATGTTGTATGTGCGGAACAGCTGTCTTACCCGCAATTTAAACCTGAAATTATTTATGAAGATGAAAGATATATAGATTATATTGATCTGGATGGGTGCACAAGGAGATTTTCAAAGCAGCAGCAGGTAATACCATCAGGGCTTGACTGGCCGATTAAAGATTGGGACAGCTGGAATAAAATAAAAAATGAAAGAATGAGACTTGATAATATTAAAGACAGGCTTCCTGCAAACTGGCTTGAACTTGCCAAAGAATATAAGAACAGGGATTATCCACTGGCATTCGGGGGGTACCCTCTTGGAATTTTTGGTACATTAACCCACCTGATTGGATATGAAAACCTGTTCATGTTTTATTATGACAAACCTGATTTAATTAAAGATATTTTAGACAGGCTGACAGATATATGGATTGCACTTTGGGAAGAAGTACTTTTATATACAGATGTTGATTTGTGCAATCTTTGGGAAGATATATCTTCAGGTAAAGGCTCCATGATTTCTCCGGCAATTATAAAAGAATTCGTTCTTCCGTATTATAAGAAAATCTCAGCCTTCTTAAAAAGCAAAAAAATTAAAACTTTTCTAGTTGATACAGATGGAGATTGTAATGAGCTGGTACCATTATTTATTGAAGCCGGTGTTACTGGAATGTACCCAATGGAAGTAAGCGCAGGAATGGACGTAGTCTCTTTAAGAAAAAAATATCCCAATTTATTGCTGATGGGAGGAATACCCAAGTTAGACATAAAATTCGGAAAGAAAAGAATTGATGAATTTTTGGAACCTGTTCAGTGGCTTTTAAAGCAGGGTGGATATATTCCTTTTGGTGATCATCTGATCCCGCCGGAGGTTCCGTGGCAGGATTTCAAGTATTACAGGGAAAAATTAAATTACCTGATAGACAGTAGTGTTTCAAAGTAATTTTGTTTATTTAGATATTTGATGTTATTAATGGCTTTTAAAATTATGCTGTAGATTTTAAAAAGTTAAGCTTTAATATTTAAAAATTTCCATAAATATTATGATTATATTTAGTTATTTACCAGGAGCTAATTAATATTTAGAACTCTCCATCCAAAAGTATCATTTGATAAATATCTTGATTCAGTTTCAATACCACTCAATATATTTTTTGGATTTTCCAAAAGAATAAGAGGAATATTTATAATTAAAGAGTCTCCCTCATAGTTAAATCTAACTTCACTCATATTAATTTTCCGATTTTTATCGAAAACTTTTATTCCCGCTGCACTAATCATTAAATGAATTTTAGGCATTTTACCAAATTCAGTTTTATCACTATAACCCAATAGATAAATTGATATAACAAAATCCTTATCTATCTTTTGTTTAGGTGTTATTTTAATTAATAAACTCCTATTATTTAATGCATAGGATAAGTCATTAGTACTGGCAATCTGCCAAATAATTTGATTTTGACTATTATTTTCCAAATTTATTTCATGGAAATTTGCAAATAGTTCATTTTTTCTAACAAAGGATACTAAATATGGCGGACCAAACTTCAGCTGGCTTTTATAGCATATTATACTTTCATATTTCTTTTTAATTTCATCACTATTCAAATTTAAACTTGTCATTGTAACCTCATTGGTTGAAGATTGCTTTGGAGGTGTTAATAATTTTTCAGGGTAATAACCTTGCGGATCTGGCCAATTACTGCTATGAACAAGATAGATAAAAACTTCAGGGTCTTTAATTTTTCCTTCAAGGTCCCATAATGCTACCATGAGAAAAAGATAAAGTGCTCTATGGTCCCTATTTAAATCAATTGGGCTTGATACAAAAATTTTAGTTGGCTGGAATTCTTTTATAATGTCGGTTAAATCATTCAGAATATTTTCCCCTCTATATTCTGAACCCGGTGAATAACACTCGGGATAAGGAACTTTTAAAGTTTGTGTTAGTAGACTCATATATGGCGCTATATTCCCCCAGTGCCATAAAAAAATATTAAGTGTTCCAAAATCAGGATAACCTAAAAATATCAAATTATTCTCTTTTAAGCCCAGCTTGTCCATAGCCACGATAGATTCTTTTCTTCTAGTTTCACCTAAAAGTAAAAACTGGCTTGGAATAATGGGAAATTTTTTTTTAAAATCAAGAATTGAAGATTGATCAAAATCACCGTTAGTCAAGCATACCATATTAACTTGAGCACCCACTTTTAATGCTTCTTGGATGACTCCTGCTGCTCCTATTGCTTCATCATCGGGGTGGGGGGCTAATATTAAAATTCTATCGCTATGCGTAAAATTTTCAATTTGAGGAATAATATCACCTTTATGGCCGGTTAATGCTTGAAGTTCTTGTTGCGCAGTTGGAACTCCCTTTTCAGGAATAGCTCCCTGGCTCGTTTGAGTTTGTATCTTTTGAGTTTTTTTTTCCAAAACCCCGGCTCCAACTTTTTGACAATAAACAAACGTGGTTGAAAAAGTAATAACTATTATTAAAGTGGAAATAGTCTTTATAACTTTTATTAACTTTTCTTTATTTTTTATTCTGATTTCTTTTTCCATATTTAAAGTTAAGTGTTGACTTTATTATATTATTATACCTATTTGGACTAATAATTTAAAAATACCAATAAATAATCTTAATAATTAATTACCATCAAACCACAATGCTCGAAATCAAATTCATACTTTACAACCAAAGTAGTAAGATATCTATATATGCATGTAAATCACTATTTAATATAGGAAATAATCCTATAAACATTTTAAGAAGAAAAATGAAAAATAAAAAGATATATATACTAGTTGTAACTTTAGTTGTTATTCTATTTTCAAGCATGCAGGCTCTCTGCGCAAACCCTTCTATAAACAAATCTAATCAAAAGATTAAAGTCATTAGCAGTGAAACTTCAGTCGGCAGTACAACTGCCACTGCTAGTGATAGCGCAACTATAATTGAAACTACCCAGACAACTAAAACCAGTGAAGAAGCTACTTCTGAAACAGAAGCAACAACAGCCAAAGAAACAAATGAAAGTTCTACAACTATTGCTAAATTTAATTGGGGCGATGTACTTTTATCGGCAAATGACTGGGGTGGTGTAGATATTTATTACAACACCGAAGCCTGGAATTATGTAAATGGACAAAGTGCCTATGGCCTCAAGTGGCAATGTGTTGAAATGGTTAGGAGGTTTTATTATCAATTTAATTTTGGCTTGTTACCTAGAGTAAGTAGCGCTTATCAGATGTTCAACGCAGTTCATGGTATCTCAGGTTTTGAAACTTTTGAAAATGGGAATAGTCAGGCTCCAATATGGGGTGATATCCTGGTTTTTGATGCTGGAAAAGGCAAAGGACTTGCACATGGTCATGTTGCAATAGTTACTGAAATAGATAGAAATAATAAAAGAATATATTTTGTTCAGCAAAATGTCGGAATTAATGCAAAAGACTCTCTTCCAATGGATGATAATAACTATATATCAAATTTTCCAAGTGAAAAAAATGTAACATATCCACCAGTAAGAGGCTGGATATATAGCAATTCAAACAGTGGGATAATTCAATCCTTCACACAGCGAACACAGAAACCGTAATGCTTGCTGCCATAGTGGTGGAAAGTTTCTGAAGAATCGTCACTCAGGTATCTGGTCCATGCGCCCGAACTATTGCGCTCAGTGGCGGACCAAAAGTGAACATCTTTAGTAATATTTAAATAACCTCCATTGCTGAGACGGCAACCTGCTGGTAATGCTGTAAAACCACTTTCATTAGTGGCATCGGTATTGGGGCTGATCCAATGTGTTGTTCCTGCTTCTTTCATTTTGCCACCTGCTACACTGCTTCCTCCAAGATATGTTTCAAGTGTTACCAGCTCAGCGTCTGTAGGTATATGCCAGCCTGTGGGGCAAATATTACGGGTATCGTTTACAGCATACCAGTTGTATAGACGGCCATATGTGGTGACATTATTTTCATCGTTATTATAATTACAGAATGCTCCAGTTGTAATATTGCTCCATCGTGTGCCATCGGTGACATCTGGTATCGGGTCGCCATTGCGGTAATGGGTAACTTTAAGGTTTTCCACCATCCACACTTGATTACCGATTCCTACTGTATGGTAAACATTGCCATCAATGTCGGTAACAGTACCAGCTTCCTGTAGGGTTGTATTACTTATTGTAGTTGTTGAAACAGGTGGTTCTGTTTCTGTTGTAGCTACCTGGGTAGTTTGAACTGAATATGCGGTAACTGCTGCAGTTTCTGTAGCTTGGGCAACTCCTCCAGAACAGCTAATAAAAACACCAATAAAAGCAACAACCATTATAATAACTATGACTCTTATTATTTTCTTAATTTTATTTTCTCCTTTTTTGTTTTTTAAAAAATCTTTCTATTATAAGCCTAGGAGCATGTCCGACATTTCATTGTTAAAATTAACATAAAATAGTAGTTTTAGTAAATTTTTTAAAATTTTAAAATATTTTAAACAATTATTTTAAAAATTTATACGGTAACTGTTATTTTATCATCTATGTAAACCTATATTATCCATTTTAGCTTAACGGATTCAAAAATCTCTTAAAAATAACAATTTAAATATTTTATTATATTGGCGTCCTAGGAGAATGTCTCTATTAATATAGATAGAAGTTCCCTCCTGAAATTATTATGGAATTAAAGTCACCATTCAGATATCATTATTTTTTGCAATTATATTATCATTTGAATCCCTGAAATATATTTTATCTCCACCTATACCAATAAATTTCAAATCTTTGTCTAATGGGATTTTCTTATTGGTGTCATCTGCTAAATTTATTAAATAATTACTGTAAACAAGATAAACTCCTATCTTGTTAGCATATATTTCTTTATAAAGCGGGTCATTCAAACTTATTGTTTTTTCAATCTTTTGATTTTTTAAAACATATATTGTGCCTTTTTTGTCTAAAGATTGAACGAATACATTATCGTTTAAATCACAGCCAAGCAATCGTATTTTTTTCTTATTAAATCCTTCTATCGGCTTAGGATAGCAATAAAGATTATTATTGTAATCTTCGTAATACAAGGTAAAAGTATTGTTTAATAAAATCATATTATTTGTTATGGTATTTATTTCCAATATAGCTAATCTTTTCATAATATTAACACGGTATATTCTGTTAACCAGGCTGCTGCCATTACCGCTTTCAGTATTAATTAGTATCAGGTTGGTTAAGCTTGAATAATCGACTTGCTTAACGGCTGTACCTTTTTGTATATTTATTGTCTTTTGTAATGTTGTTATATTGCTTTCAATATTAAATGTTTTTACATTTAAAAATGTATCTTTTGTCGTAAAATAAATAACTATATTTTGATTATTCATAAGAATAAAATTGTTTATATCATCACTATCTGAAATCTTATTAATTGTGGTATCCAGGGCGATATCTTTTATATAAATTGCATTATTATAAATATATGCACAATATTTTCCGTCATAAGAAAATGATATATTTATAGCATCAACAGGCACATTTGTGAGTTTACTCCCTGACATATATTTTGTATCTACAGAATTTACGCTTGATGTTGTAATATAGCTTGATTCAGCCGCACTTTTTATATTTGAAACATCGTCTGTATGAGTAACAATAGAATTATTTATTATAAAGATAACTGAAAAAGAAATAATGGCAGCAAAAATTGCATATGTCCCAGTTAATAATACTATTTTTTTAAATTGTTTTCGTGGTTTAATTATTTTTCTATCAGTCTTCATATATTTATGCCATATTGTTTTATGGCATGATTAGAAAAGCAGACGCTATTGAGCGCTCTCCTGTTATATCACACGGTCTATTGATAGTCTTGCTTTGATAATTTAAAGTCGTTGATGAACCACCGTCAAGATTCGCAGCATTATATGCACCATACTTTAGAAAAATATTCTGAATATCCATATAATTTGCGCCAGCGCTGTATGACTGGCGGCCATCGATTACCAGCAAAAGAATTGTACCGTCTTTTCTCTGCGCTATTGCGCTGCGTGGCGCCAGGTAAGTGCCTCCTTCTTTTACAAGTGGTTTTCCGTTCAATATAAGCGCTGGACCAAAAGAAATGGCACATCTTAAATTACTATTATTTATTTGATCAAGATTCATTGAGTTGCTGATAGTTAGAATATTATCTTTATTAAAGCCTATCACACTAAATGTTTTAAGCCCGTTTTGCATAAATTTAATTTTCCCGTTTTCAATAACAATTCCATTAGGATCTGCGCCCGTACCTGTTAAATTGTCATCTAAAAAGCCTCCAGCATTTATGCCACCAATGGCCTTATATATATTTACTATTTCACTAAGGGGTGCACCAACCTGCCCAAGCTTGGGTGCTAACCCTACAGTAACCTTTGATGGGTCGCTAACTTCCATAAGCTTGCCCTTAAAATTTTTACCGGTTATATCAATAATATTTATTCCAGTTATATCTTTAACTTGCGTCTCTTTGCTGTTTTGAGATTCTAAGACTTTATTAGTGCTATCAGACTGAACGGAATTATCTTTTTGTACTTTTATATTACTTAAATTTTCCTTATCATCTTTTACAACTGAATTGGTTTTAGCTAAAATATTATCTATTTCACCTTTGCTTAGAAACCATGTTGCAAAAAATTTATTTCTATTCGTGCTCATTGACATTGCAACAATATTGTATTTTAGTTTTACAAAGGGGCCGTGGTAAATGAGCAAAATTGAAAAAAAAGATAAAAATATAAGCATGCAAATAATAAAATGAAGTAAATAAAAAATTATATTATGTTTCAAATTTATATTCTCCCAACGAATTTATTCATTTAACTTAACTATCTAATATATTAGCATATAAAGATGAGTTTTTTATGAAGTTATAAGAATTTGCTTTCGGATCTCATAAGTATAAAGCATAGGGGCAGATATGTAGATAATTTTAACTTTTTAAAATCCAAAGTCGCGCTTCTGGAAGAAATATCAGAGAAAATAATTAAAATTAAAATTAAAAACTATAGAGAAGAATTAAAAAAGAATAAATAGATAAAGGGTAAAAGATTGAAAATTAAGGAGAATAAAAATATAATTATTTTAACGAAAAGGGTGCGGAAAGTGAGTTATAAGATTTTATGGGTTATATTTATTCCACAGCACTTCTTTTGATAAAAAAGGTAATTTAATTGAAGCAGAACAACAAAATTTAGGAAAACCTGTAAGCCATGGGTGTGTGAGGCTTGATTTAAATGACGAAAAGTGGCTATATGATACCTTACCTTCAGGTGTAACTGTAAAAATTTATTAAGCTTTTAATTCATTTCTTATTTTTTAATATTTTTTATTTATAAAATATTTATTTTGCCTGATAAAAATATCAAAAATAAAGCAACTATTTTAAATTTACTTTTAAGCAATAAACTTATACCTTCAGAAAAAACAGCAAAGGCATATATTTTATCAGGAAATGTAACTGCTAACGGGGTTTTAGTTGATAAACCCGGTACTCTGGTAAAAATAGATTCAATAATTGGGATAAAAGAAAAAATTCCATATGTTTCGCGAGGTGCAATCAAGCTTGGTGAAGCAGTAAAAGATTTTAAAATTGATTTGTCAGGCAGATACGCAATTGATTTTGGAGCATCTACAGGTGGTTTTACAGACTATTTAATAAAGAACGGAGCAGCAAAAGTTATTGCAGTTGATGTCGGATACGGCCAGTTTGCCTGGGAGTTAAGAAATAAGGAAAATGTTATCTTATTTGAAAGAACAAATATAAAAAATCTTGAACCGGGAATGCTGCCTTTTATTCCTGATTTTGCAGTTGCAGACTTGTCTTTTATTTCGATAAGAAAAATTTTCTATAAAATTTTTGAATTAACAAGTCCAAATGCTGAAATTCTTTTATTGATAAAACCTCAATTTGAACTGGAAAAAGAATTAATTGAAAACAAGGGAGTTATTAAAAACATTAATCTGCATATTAAGGCTTTAAGCGATGTGATAAAATTTTTTAATGCTTGTATTGATATCAGTATATCAAAAATAAGTTTTTCAAAGATAAGAGGAGCAAAAGGCAACATAGAATTCTGGGTTTACTTAAGAAAAATAAATAATGATATTACAGAAAAAAAAGGTTTAAGTTATGATAAAATAATTGAGGGTGTTGCATTAGAAGCGCATGAATATTTTTCAAAAAAATTAAAATAATTTTTTAGATATGAAATCAATAGGGTTAATTTCAAACAATGAAAACATAAAGGCAATTAACATTGCCAAGGATATATATGATTACCTGACACTAAAAAAGATAAAAGTATTTTTACTTGAAAGCGATGAGCTTCCAAAAAAGCATAATCTTTCCATGGTTGATGAAGAAGATTTTAAAAAAAGCATTGAAGCCCTGATTTCTGTCGGAGGAGATGGCACATTCTTAAGGGCGGCAAGGCACGCTTTTAAAAATAATATTCCCATAATGGGAGTAAATGTCGGTAAACTTGGATTTCTTGCTGAAATAAATATTTCCGATATGTATGATTCCCTTGATAAAATAATAAACAATAACTTTGAAATTGAAAAAAGAATGCTGATTTCAGGAATGCTGTTTAGAGATAAAAAATTAGTTGATGAAAATAACTGCCCTTATCTTGCATTAAATGATTTTGTAATAACAAAATCTCTGCTTGAAAAGATAATTGAAATAAAAATAATAATAAATGGTGTTTCTCTTGTAAGTTATGGGGCTGATGGTGTTATCATATCAACTCCCACAGGCTCAACAGCATATTCATTATCTGCAGGAGGCCCGGTAGTTGAACCCAAGAATGAATCAATTGTAATTACTCCTATTTGCGCGCATACATTATTCAGCCGAAGTCTGGTGATAAGCCCGGATAACCAGATAGAAATACAGATAAATTCCCAAAAAACTAAAGTGAATTTAAATATTGATGGCAAAAAAATAGATTTTGAAGTATTAAACGGAGATATTTTCAAAGTAGGGAAATCAGGATATAAGTTAAACTTAATTACTTTTAACAAGAATATATTTTTCAAGATATTTAAAGAAAAACTAATAGGCAAAGATTAAAAAGATAAAAAAATATTATTTAAATCCCTTTCTTTTATAATGCTAAAAGAACTTCAGGTAAAAAATTTTGCAATTATAGATGATGCTAAAATAAAATTTAGCAGCGGGCTTAATATCCTTACCGGTGAAACCGGAGCCGGGAAAACATTAATCATAGAAGCCATGAATCTTCTTATTGGAGAAAGGGCAGATTCAAGCTTAATCAGGGAAAACGAAGAAAGCTTACTGGTTCAGGGATTTTTTGATTTTTCAGGCAATACACAAGTTCAGGACTTTCTGCTTAAAGAAGGATTTATTGAATCCGGAGATAATACAGATGATATTGCGATCTCCAGGGAATTAAATCGAAATGGCAGGAACCGGGCATTTATAAATGGAATTTTTACGCAGGCAAACAATTTAAAAGTATTGGGAAAATTTTTTATAGATATTCACGGGCAGCATGAACACCAATATCTTCTTGAGCAAAAAACACATTTAAATATAATTGACAGGCTTGGAAAATTAAAGCTTCTTGAGCTTAAAAACGAATACAATATTGAACTTGAAAACTATCTGGAAGAAAAGAAACAGATTGATGAATTAAAACAGCTTCAACTACGAAAAATTGAAAGACTTGAAGATCTGAAATTCCGTTTAAAAGAAATTGAAGAACTTAGTTTAAAAGAAAATGAAGACGAGGCTCTTGAAAATGAAAAAAATATATTAAAAAATTCAGAAAAAATATTTCAGTATTCCAATGAATGTTTGAAATTGTTAAACGGAGATGAAAACCAGGGGCTATCATTAATAGATGCTTCTGTTTTGCTTTTAAAAAACTTAAACGAACTTTTAATAATTGATAAAAACCTGAGTAAATTCATTGAAGAGCTTTCGGGCTTTTCAACCTCGTTAGACGAATTAAACCGTTATTTAAACAGCTATATTATTGATTTTGAATTCAGCCCACGAAAACTTGAATCCATACAGGAAAGAATTTTTACCATTAATGAAATTAAGAAAAAATATAATATGCAGATAACAGATCTTCTGGATTATGCAAACAAACTTAAAGAAGAAATAATCAGTTTTGAGGAAATTGATGGCACAATAGATTTAAAATTAAAAAATTTTGAAAACAGCAGGAACATTGTACTGGATAAAGCAATTAAATTATCAGGGTATAGAAAAGAAATTATTAAAAATTTTGAAGCTCAAATAAAAAAAGAACTGCTTGATTTGAGTTTTAAATCTGTAAAGTTTGAAGTTGAAGCACGATTTATAAATGGAGATGATGCTTTAATTAACGGGACTAGCATCAGATTTACAAAAAACGGAATTGATGATTTGGAGTTTTTAATATCTTTAAACATAGGGGAAAGCCTTAAAAGCTTAAATAAAGTTGCTTCAGGAGGTGAAATTTCCAGAATAATGCTTGCCTTAAAGAGTATAATCAGCAAGGTTGATAATATAAATACCATGGTCTTTGATGAAATTGATACCGGTATAGGCGGAGAAACTGCTGCAATTGTAGGAGAAAAGTTATTTAAGATTTCTGAAAACAAGCAGGTTATATGCATTACTCATCTTGCGCAGATAGCATGTTTTGCAGACAGACATTTATTTATTAATAAATATATTGAAAAAAATAAGACAAAGATTAATATAAGCATTTTAAGCGAACAGGAAAAGATACAGGAAATATCACGTATGTTAAGCGGAAGAAAAGAAAGCGATATTTCTTTGATGCATGCTGAAGAACTGATTAATCAAAGCATCAATCTTAAGGTTAAATTAAAGGAGGCTAATTAAATTTTGGATACAAAATTCATATTTGTAACCGGTGGAGTTTTATCATCGCTGGGTAAGGGTATTTGTGCAGCTTCTTTAGGAAGGCTCTTAAAATCAAGAGGTTTAAATGTTACAATACAAAAGTTTGACCCGTATATAAACATAGACCCTGGCACGATGAATCCTTTTCAGCATGGTGAGGTTTTTGTTACCGATGATGGCGGTGAAACTGATCTGGATTTAGGCCATTATGAGAGGTTTATTGATGAAAATCTTTCAAAATATAATAATTTTACTTCAGGAAAGATTTATAAGACGGTTATAGATAATGAACGCCGTGGTGATTATCTTGGCAACACAGTTCAGGTTATTCCTCATGTTACAGATGAAATAAAAAACAGCATTAAAAAGACTCTTACCACAAAAAAATCAGATATTGTTATAACTGAAATCGGCGGAACGGTCGGAGATATTGAAAGCCTCCCTTTTCTTGAAGCAATAAGGCAGTTTAAAAAGGATATAGGCAAGGAAAATGTCCTGTATGTTCATGTTACTTATGTGCCTTATTTAAAAACAAGCGATGAATTAAAAACCAAGCCTACACAACACAGCGTTAAAGAATTAAGGAGTATTGGGATTCAACCTGACATCATTATCTGCAGAAGCGAAGTTGCAATAAATGATGGCATCAAGAGCAAGATAAGTCTTTTTTGCGATATAGAGAAAGAGGCAATAATAAGTGCAACTGATGCAAAACATCTATATGAAATCCCTTTAAACTTAAGAGCAGAAGGGCTTGATGAAATTGTAATATCAATGCTTGATCTGAAATGCAAAAAAGCTGATTTAGGCTCATGGGAAAAAATAGTGGAAACACTGCATAATTTAAAAGGAAAAGTAGTAATAGGAATTGTAGGCAAATATACAAATTTAAGAGATGCATATATCAGCATTGTTGAATCTTTAAACCATGGAGGCTATTTTTATAATACGAACGTTGAAATTAAATGGATTAATGCTGAAACACTGGATGATAATTTTAATGGAAGCGAATTATTTGCAGATGTTCACGGGATCGTGGTTCCTGGCGGTTTTGGGATAAGAGGCATTAACGGCAAAGTAAACGCTATAAAATATGCAAGAGAAAATAAAATTCCATTCCTGGGAATATGCCTTGGAATGCAGTGCGCAGTTATTGAATTTTCAAGAAACATTATCGGACTTAAAAATGCTAACAGTTCCGAATTCGATCCCGAAACAAAAGATCCTGTAATAGATTTAATGCCTGATCAGCAAAGAATTAATAATAAAGGCGGAACAATGAGACTTGGCAGGTATCCATGCCGGTTAAAAGAAAATACAAAAGCTTATACTGCATATAAAGAAGAATTGATATATGAAAGGCACAGGCATAGATTTGAATTAAACAATGTTTACCGATGCCTACTTGAAAAAAATGGAATGGTTATTTCCGGAATTTATCCTGATAAAGATCTTGTAGAAATTATTGAACTTAAAGATCATCCCTGGTTTGTGGGAGTTCAGTTTCACCCGGAATTTAAATCAAGGCCGGACAGGCCGCATCCGTTATTTAGAGAGTTTGTAGCAGCTGCAATTAAAAACGGGACATTATTTTAAGAAAAGCAAAGGGACGGTTCTCTTGCTTCCTAATAATACTATCTGTAAATGAGCAACTAAGTTGAGAAAATTAATAATTGCAATTGGAACCATTACAATGGTAGTGGTAATAATTTTTTCGCCGCTATTATATTACGTTTTTAATATAAATTATTATCTAAGCCTTTATGAGAAAAATGGAGTATTTGAGTTTGTTGACAGGCAGGATGCAATAAGATTAACTGAAGGCTTA
>JAPLCN010000176.1 GCA_026392215.1 Actinomycetota bacterium
AAATAATGATGGTAAAACAGCCTTGAAATTAGCAGTACATAAAGGTTATAAAGATACAGCTTTATTAATTGGTAAGAATGCCAAAGAATAAAAATTATTTGAAACCAGAAGAAGATAATATATAAAGTTTTAAAAGCTCATTTCTGGTATAAAAATATTCTCACTTAAACTCAATATCCTGGTTCTAACATTGCGTATGGTGGCCAGCCATATTTTCCTGCTTTTATTGATATTTGCATTAATAACTGTATTCTACAAGCGACAAAGCCTATACATCTAATGAATTACAATATTGTTTATTCATATGAATTATCGCTAAATATTTCTTTTATGATCAATAATCCATTTTGTTATTTGTTTTGAATCTGTTTTTCCTTCAGCTATTCCCATACCCAGTTCAACCAGTTCAAATTGAGAAAAGTACAATTTAATATTATTAAGCTCCAGAAAAACAAGCATAACAAATAGACCCGTACGTTTATTGCCGTCAAGAAAAGGGTGATTTCTTATAATCCCATAAGCCTGACGTGCAGCTTTTTCTTCAATAGTCGGATATAAGTCTTTTCCTTCAAATGAAGCATATGCATGATATAACGCTGATTCAAGTGCTCCAATATCACGAAGTTCAGATGAACCACCGGTTGCTTTGCAGATTATATTGTGAAGATATAAAGCCTGGGTGGTATCAAGTTTTATCATCTGGCAAGTTCCTTAAATGCTTCAAGGTTATCTTGCAATATTTTTGAAGCCAAAGATTCTAAACTTTCATTTACTGAAATTCCCAGTTGCTCAAGTTTTTTGAAATCAATCACTATATAATGTGGGGTATTATTTTTTAAAATTATAACTGAGCCTTTTTCATCAACCATTCTGGCAACTTTGGAAAAGTTTTGGTTAGCTTCTGTTAATGAAATTAAGTCTTTTGTATTAACTAACATTAAAATCACCTCATATATATTCTATACCAATATAGGATAAAAACAACCTATTTTTATCCTTAAATTATAAAAGGTTTATGATTATATTATTGATTGTTATATAGGGGTTAGATTTCTAATAGTTATTAACTCTTTTAAAAAATGGTTCGAAATTTCACACCTCTCCCAGCCAGATAAAGATCCTTAAAACTTATAATAGTTTAATTCAATTTTAAATCTTCTGGAACTTTTTAAAAACTACTTAAACATTATACATTTAAGACTATAATCAATAAAAAATATTGACAAGATTAATTTATTGTAATACATTGTTTACATGATATTTTATGAAAAATCTGTCCAAAAAGATTTTAAAAAGGGAGAAATTCCCAGACAGACAATGGTACTTTTTCATAATGCTTTTTTATCTTTGGATTTAACAAAAGACTTGAATTTGTTTGATATTAAAAAAATAAAAGGTAATTATAACAGAGAATACTATAGATTAAGAAAGGGTAAATACAGGGCAATTTTTTATACATTAAACGGTGATTTTTATGTTATTTATATCGGTAAAAGAGAAGAGGTGTACAATAAATGGCAGTAATATCTGTAAGATTTAATTCAAAAGAAGAAAAAATCCTGGAGACATTAAAAAAATATTTTAATTGTGATTCTTCAAACTTACTTAAAAGATCCCTTTGGGATTTATATGAAGAAATTAAGGATAGAGAAATAATTGAACAATATGAAGCCAGAGAAAAGATTTCAAAATCCGGATTCATTAAGATTGAAGATATTCTTGACTGATAAATATATTTTTTAAATCTATTAATTCATTGAACTTAGATGTCTAATCTATTCATAAGTATATTTACTGTTATTTAAGACAGATTTTGATCTGAAGTAACATATAAATGATTATTTAAAAAGGATGATTAAAATTATATTATTATTCTAAAGGCAGGTTATTAAAATGGCAAAATACAGATGCACAGTTTGTAATTATGTTTATGACGAAGAAAAAGAAGGAAAGAAATTTGCTGATTTACCAGATAGCTGGAGATGCCCTGTATGTAACTCCCCAAAAACAGTTTTTGTGTTACTGGAAGAGACTAAAGAAAAAACTAAAGACCTGACAACTGTTTCTGATATTTTAATTGAACAGATGGTAGCATGGGGGGTTAAGTATGTATTCGGATTACCTGGAACATCTTCTTTAGGAGTAGTAGATGCTATCAGAAAAAACACTAAAATAAAATATATTCAGGTAAGGCATGAACAAACTGCAGCATTTATGGCTTCTGCCCATGGTAAACTTACTGGCAATATTGCTGCTTGTTTAACTATAGCCGGCCCCGGGGCTACAAATCTGGCAACAGGCCTATATGATGCTAAATTGGATCATTCTCCTGTTCTTGCTTTAACTGGTTTGGTGGCAAGAAAGTTAATTGGGCCTGGTTCTTTTCAGGAAATAGACCAGCATTCATTTTTCGAGCCGATATGCGTATTCAATAAAGTCTTAATGACAGAAGATCAAACAACAAAACTTATAACGCTTGCCATAAAACATGCATTAATAGAAAGAGGAGTTTCACATATCAGCATACCGAACGATGTTCAAAAACTACCTTATGGGGCAACTATACTCCCAATGGAAGGAAGAATTCCAAATACAGCTATATCGTCATCATTGTACCTTGTAAAAAAATCGGCATCTATTATAGACAAGGCAAAGCGCCCTGTAATAATTTCAGGTTTTGGTGCACTGGAAAGTGGAGATAAATTGCTGGAACTTGCGGAAAAGATCACTGCTCCTATTGTTACAACATTCAGGGGAAAGGGTGTGATTAATGAAAGTCATGAATTGTATGTTGGCAGTCATGGCGCTATAGGTTCAACATCTGCATCCAATTTAGTCCAAAAGTCTGATTTGCTAATTGTAATTGGTTCATCTTTCTCAGATATGACACAAATTCCAGAAAAAAGAATGATACAGATTGATATTAATCCCATGATGATAGCCAAAAATTATCCGGTAGAGGTTGGCTTATGGGGAAATTGTTCTGAATTAATACCTGCTTTAACAAAAGAGGTTAAGGGAAAGAAAAACGTAGAATATCTGATCGAGATTAAGAAATTGAAAAAGGAATGGCTTGATTTGCTTAATAAGGAAGCTGACTTAACAAAGAAACCCATTAGACCCCAGTATATAATTAAGGTGTTAAATGAAAAAATATCAGAAGATGCCGTAATATCACTTGATGTAGGTGAAAATGGCTGGTGGTTTGGTAGAAATTTCTGGATGAAAAAAACTCAGAAAATGATCATGTCGGGCTATCTTGCCTCAATGGGCACTGGTTTACCAGGAGCTTTGGCTGCACAACTTATTTATCCGGAAAGAGAAGTTATATGTATAACAGGAGATGGTGGTTTTTCAATGGTTATGGAAGATTTTTTAACTGCGGTTAAATACAAATTACCGGTTAAAATATTTTTATTTAACAATGGCCAGCTTGGTATGATTATGCAGGAGCAGAAAGTTGAAATTTATCCTAATTGGCAAACAGATCTTTATAATTGCAATTTTGCAAATTATGCAGAAATTTGTGGAGGTATCGGTATAAAAGTAACAGACCCAAAAGATTTGCCATCTGCTGTTGAAAAAGCTCTTTCTATAAATAAACCAGTAATTGTTGATATTGATACTGACCCGATAAGATTCATATAACTAAGAAATTTTAAAAATTAGTAATATTTCGCTATTAGTACTTCTACGCTCTGTCTTAGAGAGAATCTTTATTTTATTTAATGTATCAGCCGGTATATCTCTGACTGTTAAATTAGGCATAACACCACCACATATCGTATGTTTTTATTTTATTTTTATCATATATTTATTTCGCTGCTGATATTGTTTATGCTTCTGCTCTTCCGTAAGGTAAATGTTTCCGGCTCATATTTTCTTACCTTACAGCTCTTTCATTTAAAACATAGGTAAAATTAAATCCATATTTTTTAGAAATATCTTTGATATCTTGTCTTATTTTTTCAAAACTGAATTTATATGAATAAGTTTTGCCAAATAAGACAGATTGTTCTTCAATGGTGCCTTCCCTTCCACCAATTCCAATTTTGGTTTTTTCAGTTTTAAAACCAAAACCAGGTCCAAAATCATCAGAGGCACCTGCACTAAATCCGGCACCTCTTTCCTTTAAGATCTCAAAAAATATTATTTCATTTTTTTGATTATCAATTTTTAGCTTGCAACTATAAGTAAGCTTGTCAGTACGTAAAAAAGCTTTTCTCTCTGCCACTGTAAAATCGAGAAGAAAAATATTATTCCTTATTTCAACAAAATTTTTAGGGTAATTTTTACCCAGCTCTATTAATTCTTTTTTTATATCTTCCAAAAAGATCTCCTTTCTTAAAATTTATTGGATGATTAATTATATCTAAAGCATTTAATAATTACTAAATATATCTTTAAAATTAATTAATTTCTGGTGAACAATTCACTAAAGCTTAAAAAATTATAAAATTTTGAGCTTATAAAACGGGAAAATTTACAAAAAAACTTAAGTTAATCACCAATAACTAATTAATAATATAAAATCAGGATTGGTTTTATTCCTTCTATTTAAAAAATTTATGTAATATTATGCTTTTCTAAAAGAGTTTCCATAACAGTTTGGACAGGGCGGGAAAATAGTTGTGCTATTATTAAGAACAACCTGCTCACCGCAATCGTTGCAAATATAAGTACTAAAATCAGGGTTTATTCCTGTAACCGGCATTACTTTTCTCCTTACTAATAATTATTAATAATTTAATTTTAACATAAAAAATTTCAGTATTTTTAAAATAATGCTGCAGGAAAATGCAAAATTTTCTAAAAATTTGAAAAAGTAATCATATTTAATTGCGCTATTGTTAGGTGTCTGGAACATCCCTCTTCGCTCGCCCAGTGCAAAGTTTTATTACTTTCTAAAAGATTACCAAAATTATAAGTTATATAAACACCTAGCTTATTCGTTTTCCCATAACCATGTATTGAATCTATTCCGATTTCTTCAATCATCTTGTATGTTAGATATGTTTATAAAACTAAATCTTGATGAGATTGATAAGAGTGTTCTTGAATCAATAAAATAAATTTTTTAATTTAATTGTAATAAAATATGTGATATAATACTAAAAATGATATTATTAATTTAAAAAGAATATGTAAATTGAAATATGATAACTATAATTAAGAAAGAGGGAGAAATGAAGAGAAACAAACTACTTCTAATTTTAGCTCTAACAGTAGCAATAATTTTAATTGCTTTACCAACATTTACGGGATGTGGTAAAGTTGCACAATTTTCAGATCCAATTACTGAAAATATTTTAATATCAATGAATAAAGCTGATTATGCTGGCTTTTCAAAGGATTTTGACGAAACATTGAAAGCTGAGTTAACTGAAGCTAAATTTCCTGATTTTTTAGCCCAGATAAACGGGGTAATTGGTAATTATAAAGAAGGTTCTAAAAAAATAGTTGGAGTTAGCATTAAAAATGATTTAACCACTGCAACTTATACGGCTGATTTTGAAAAAGCTAAAGATTCTAGCGTTGAAGTTACCTTTAAGAAGATAAACGACCAAATGAAGGTTGTTGGTTTGTGGTTTAAGTAGTCTGTGGTTTAAGCAAAGTATTGTTTTCTTGAAATTATTGCCTATTTATTTTTATTAATGTATAAATTTTCCCATATTGGATTATATATAAAAAATTTAATTGACAGTTGCTAACAACGCTGATATTATATATTCAATTCTTAGAAAATAAGGCAACGATTAGGATTAACAGAAATTTCAGACGAAAGAATGTAAAAAGTATGTTAATTTCAAAATAGTCCTAAGAAAAGTTCTAGGAAGAGACCCCAAGATGTTAAGTAACCTAAGGTCATAAGACTATGACGATGGTGAAAGATAACTTGGGGTTTTTCTTTTTCTATATTTACTCTAATCGGAAGATTTCTGGCTATAAAGTTTTGGCAATTATGCAGATATATGATTATTTCTTTTTTTATCAGAACAAAATTATAACGAAGCTTTGACAGGCTTATTTGTTTGTTCCTCTTCGTCTTCTTTTTTCATCAAGCTCATCATTTCCAATTTTTCGGATCCTTATTGATTTGGGGGTAACTTCAACTAGCTCGCTGTCGTCTATGTATTCCAGTGCATCATCCAATCCCATAATTCTCGGAACATTAAAATGCTCTGCGCTGCCGTCCCCTTTTGAACGCATATTGGATAGGGCCTTTTCTTTGCATACATTAACCCCTATATCCATACTGCGGGAATTCTGGCCAACTACCTGGCTCTTATATACATTCGCAGTAGGACCATAAAACAGCTCTCCCCTATCCTGAACATTGGTTAAACCGTAAAGCCTTGTAATTCCGGTTTCAGTTGCCACAAGCGAACCCCTGTCCCGCTCTTTCCACTCGCCTTTTTCCTGCATATATTTATAAAATATTGCATTCATAATACCTAAACCGCGGGTATCGGTCATAAAATCTCTTCGATAACCAAATAAACCACGGGTTGGAATAATAAATTCCAGATGCACAATACCATCTTTGATTTCCATTTTTTTCATAAGTCCATAGCGGCTGCCAAGTTTTTGGATAACTGCTCCGGAATATTCTTCCGGAACTTCAATAAATACTTCCTCATAAGGTATCATTTTCTTGCCGTCGATAACTTTAACAATAACCTGCGGTTGTGATACTTCAAATTCAAAACCTTCGCGGCGAAGGCGTTCTATTAAAATAGCAAGATGAAGCTCTCCGCGACCTGAAACAACCCAGCTTCCATTAGGGTTGTCCTCAACCCTTAATGCTACATCATTTTCCAGTTCCTTATAAAGCCTTTCCCTGATTTGTCTGGATGTTGTAAACTGCCCCTCTCTGCCGGCAAAAGGAGATGTGTTTGCCATAAAAGTCATTTTAACAGTCGGCTCTTCTATCTGCAGCAAAGGCAAAGCTATCGGTTGGTCAACATCTGCAATTGTTTCACCGATCATAATATCCGGAATACCTGCAATAGCTATAATTTCTCCTGACTGGGCTTCTCTAACTTCAGTTTGAGACAAGCCCTGGAAAGTTACAAGTGAAGTCAGCCGATATTTTTTCATCTGCCCTTCGCGGTTTATAAGCATTACTTCCTGTCCTGCTATAATTTTTCCGTTATAAATTCTTCCTCTGGCTATTCTACCTCTATAATTGTCCCAATTAATGGAGGTTACCAGCATTTGCAGCGGAAGGTCAACGTCCCCGCTGGGTTTTGAAAAATATTTAACAATTTCATCAAATAAAGGGGTGACGTCTTTCATATGCTTTAAATCAGGCGTCAGGCCTGCTTTACCAAATTTTGAAGAAGCGTAAATAATGGGAAAGTTAGCTGTTTTCTCATCTGCACCCAAATCAATAAAAAGATCAAAAGTTTTATTTAATGCATCATTAACATCAGCATTTGGCTTATCAATTTTATTAATGACAACTATGATTTTATGCTTTAATTCAAGAGCTTTTTTTAAAACAAAACGTGTTTGAGGCATCGGGCCTTCCTTGGCGTCAACAAGAAGAAGTGAACCGTCTGCCATTTTTAAAACCCGTTCAACCTCGCCGCTGAAATCAGCATGGCCGGGAGTATCGATTATATTGATTTTTATTCCTTTCCACACAACAGAAGCATTTTTAGAAAAAATTGTGATGCCACGCTCACGTTCCAGTTCGTTGCTGTCCATGATACATGTTGTATCAGCTATATCTTTATTTAAATGTGTTTTTGACTGGCGCAGCAAAGAATCCACCAGAGTAGTTTTTCCATGATCTACATGGGCTATTATTGCAATATTACGAATTTCCATTACTTTTCAATATCCCTATCAGAACTTATTAATCTTCTCTCCTGATCCAAAACTGTTTAAATAATATTAGTTAAGTTCAGGAATTAATAATTAAGCCTTTATATATTTTTTGTATTATAATGTTTAAAACTGTTTCAAATGATAAAAAACAAGCAGTTTGTACGCATTCTCTAAAACACTTAATATTAATATTCAAAAGTTATAAATGCAACAACTATTTTAAATAGTGCTGTAGCAAAGTAGAAATGTCATATTTTTAGCCCGATAGAAAAAAGAAAAGGTCTTTAATTGAAGTCCTGTTGATATACTATCCTTAGATAAAAACAAAGTTTTATTTTAATAAATTATAAAAAATTTTATTTGAGAGAAATTTATTTATTGAATATTTATAACTGCTTAAAATACTATTTGCTGCCATAAATTGATTTCATAATTTTGTATTTAAAATTTATTAATTTCAATT
>JAPLCN010000104.1 GCA_026392215.1 Actinomycetota bacterium
AAAACTGGGAAAATCAATTAAACTTGCATCCAGCCAGTTAGATGAACTTTCACTTCTTGCATCGCTTCATGACATAGGTAAAGTTTCTATCCCTGAAAAAATATTATTAAAAGATGGCAAGTTAACAGAAGAAGAGTGGGAAGTTATAAAAAGACATCCTGAGATAGGTTTTAACATTGCCCAGTCATCTCCACAAATTGTCCATATTTCTAAATTTATTCTTTCCTGCCATGAAAACTGGGATGGTTCCGGTTACCCGCAGGGACTGGCAGAAGAAGCAATCCCCCTTCTGTCCCGAATTGTGTCTATTGCTGATGCTTATGATGTTATGACAAGTGAAAGAATATATAAAAAGACGATGAGTAAGGACGCCGTAATTGAAGAACTTAAAAGATGTGCCGGTACCCAGTTTGACCCGGTACTGGTTAATAAATTTATAGAAATCATATCAAACTAACATATGATTTAATTTAAATTATAACTACTAGAAAATCGGTAATATCCTTGAAATATTATATTTTAGTCCATTTTAATGCCTGGTCATCGCACAACAATATAATATCAATAAATATTAAGATAAATTTTAATATATTGTGTTATTTGATCTAATATATCAGGAGATAAATCTCCCAGCTTTACCGGTATAATTTCCGGAATAGAAAGAATAACTCAAAAAATAGCAAAAGATATTGAAAAGAAAACCCCTACCAAAGAGGAAGCCTTGCCGGTAAAAAATATAAGATACAAGGTACTGGAAAACAAGCTTATAATCATAGGAGCTCTTTCAAAAGGAGCCGGTTCAACATCTCTTTCTGTAAATCTTGTAAAAGCACTCACTGATTTAAAAATAAGAACATCAGTAATATAGCCTCCAATTGATACGCCTTATCTTTTTTACTATCTTGGCATATATAAAAAGCTAAGCATCAAATGCATGGAAAACAGTTTCTACTCATATCCTCACGCAATAGATAATGGCCAAAAAATTATAAAAAACATGGGGACAATAATAGATGATATTATCTGGATTATGCCCAGTCCCTTTGAAAATAAAATAGAGGGCTGGGACCACATAAAAATGCTTATGCTTCTTAACCTGTCAAGAAGATCTCCCATTAATATAATTGATGTCAGCACAAATTATGAACATGAAAGTATTGAATCTATTCTTTCCGGTGCAGGCATGTTTTTAATAGTAATAAACCCATTTCCTGCAGAATTAAACAAAAACAAAGACAAAATTGAAAAGCTTCTAAAATTAAAAAAAGAAGGCTTTCCCATAGAATTTATAATCAACTATTACACGCCGGTCATAACCAAAAAAGATTTATCAGCATATTTTAAAACAACACCTATTATTTATATTCCGGTAGTAGAAACCAGATACATTCACGAATCAGCATATAAATACAAAATACCACTTACCCACCCTCAGATAAGTGAAAAACTTTTTAATCCATTATCAGAAATAAAAAAAATATAATCCCATTAGGCGTATTAAAAGAAACCATAAAAAATCAATCCTTAAATGATGAAAATATAATTTATAGGATAAAAGAAAAAATAGCAGGTTTAAAAAGTGTCTTTACCGGGGTTAAATTTTAATATTTCAGTATTTAAGTCTTCATTAAAAATTTCAAGGGTATATAAATTGTATGCCCGGCTTATTTTCTCCGCTTATATGGCAAATTTAGAGGTCAAAAAACTTCCACTAAATGCAATAAATACAGTTTATAATTTATAATGAAAACAAATCAAAAAATAATATAATGAAAACCATAAAAATAAAAATTGAAGATAATAAAGAATTTGAAATCAAAGTTGAGGATGAAGACTTATCTACCCTACTTAAAATCCTCTGGGCTTTTAGTAAATAGATGTGCTAATAGAATTTAAGTCCATATCTTTAAATTTATAGCTTATAATATTTAATCAGTTTTAATTATTACAATAAATAATATGGAGGTATAGTAATGGACGCATACTGTGTTAAATGTAAGAAAAAAACTGAAATTAAAGATCCTAAGGAAGTTACAATGAAAAACGGAAGACAAGCTATTACAGGAACCTGCTCAGTTTGTGGAACAAAAGTTTTCAGAATTAAATCAAACAAATAATCACTTAAGAAAGTGTAATATTTTTTGTGTAGAGTCCTGAAGACTAGAAGGAAACTGTTGCTAAAGAAATTAATGTTGCAAGGACACCTATATGACGTTGGTTTCAGAAAAAAGAATTTGTAGAGTGGATCAACTCAAAGAAAAATGAGCTTTTAGATAAATTGCTTATAGCACGTTATAAAATTGCAATACGAAGAGCAAAGTCTGGAGACTTCCAGTTTGCTAAACTTTTGTTTGAAATGGAAAGTGAGTATGTTCCCGGCAGGAAGATTGAAACTGAATTTACAGATAAGACCGAAGCCGAACTTGAGAAGAAATTAGAGGGAAAAATACATGCAGATCCTGAATACGAGAAAAGACTTATCGAACTCTACGAAGAAACAGAACAAATCCTTAAAGAGGCTTCTAAGTAAGTCGCCATGACAGCGACACAGAGAACGAAATAAAAGAATAAAAAGGCATACATTTACACCTTAATTGAAATTTTAAGGACTTAGAGTTGATTACAGCAAGGCAAATTTTAAGTTGACAGCTATTTGGCATGATTAACCGTAAATATGGTAAAATAACGGTTTAACAGCAATATGACGCCTGGGAGGAGGAAGCTATGGTCGACAAGAAGAAAGAACCAGATAAACCCAAGAAATAATGGATGAAGGGTAAGGTAAAAGGAACGACGGGAGCATTAATGCCTATAATGGTCAAGATAGCAGAAATTAAAATGCTCCCGTCAAATGCCAAGACACACAGCAGGCAACATATCGATAAGATAGCCAGGCTTAATATGAAAGTAAGAAAATATAGGTATTTTTAAGGTCAACAGCAGTTAGATAAAAAATATACCCACGTTATTTTAGGATATAGCGGAGTTAGTGTTTGCTACCTTTACATGGTCCTAAAAAAAATAAACCCCAAGTTATCTTTTACCATAGTCTTGCGACTTTAGGTTACTTAACACCCTGGGGGTCCTCTTTGAACTTTACCAGCTTCATTCAGATTTTTTTACTCTCCTACATTCTTTCGTCTGTAAGTTTCAATTATTACTAAATGTTGCTTCCATCCAAAGACTAATTGTTAGAGTATCAAAAATTATTAAATTTGTCAAATAATTATTTTCATTTTGTCATTTAAAAATTATAAGTGAACTGATCTTAAATGTTTATTCCGGTGAAACCGGACACCTATTCCGGTTTCACCGGACAGGCATTCCGTTTTTTAAAGGACACTTAAACTATCCAAATTCTTATTTTTTAATATATAAAAAATAAATACAAAATGTCAATCTATTTTATATTTTACTCTGGCAGATTCACCCTTTAATTCTATTCTGTATGAGCTGTTTATGATCCTGTCACAAATAGCATCAGCAATTGTAGGATCTCCAATGACCTCATGCCAGGAAGATACCGGAAGTTGGCTGGTAATAATAGTAGAGGCAAGCCCGTGTCTGTCCTCAAATATCTCAAGAAGAAATAGTCTGGAAGAGCTGTCAAGGTTTTCCAGACCAAAATCATCTAAAATGAGAAGTTCTGCTTTTGCCACCTGATCTGCTTATATCCTATTACTTTCCCTTCAGCAAGGCTTAAAATCCTTGCTGCGTATGTGCGGTTATAGCCGGTGGTAGCTATAAATTCATTTAAAATTGTACCCTTTTTCTTTTTAGTTGACTTTTTGTACCTGTCTTGAACTTCGGTTGTTACTGCTTTTCTATACCTCATAGTTAGCATCCTCTTTGCCTCCCTATATTTAAAAGATGTAGATTTTATTTTTAAATATAGGAAGCTTATCTCATTTATTAAATTAATTTCAGATACTTTTTAAATAAAGCAACCTAGGTATGCACTTTACCAAGGCACATACAAGATGTAGTATTATGGTATGAAAGAATATCCGATGACTTTGGAAGAATTTGAAAAAAAATTTAATACAGAAGAATCGTGCCGTGATTATTTATTTGCACTGCGCTGGTCAAACGGATTTGAGTGTCCTAAATGTGGTAATAACAAAGCATGGCCAATTGGAAA
>JAPLCN010000048.1 GCA_026392215.1 Actinomycetota bacterium
AAAAATAAAAATAAATGTGAAAATAAAAAAAATTTTAAAAAATTTTGCCGTTTAATTACTCCTTCATCATTATTTAAAACTCCACAATGAATAAAAATAATAATTATTTATAAAATTCAAAAACCTAATAGGTTAATTCTAACAAAGTCATTAAGAATCAAATTTTTATTGTGGAGTAAAATTCCATTCATCACTCCAGGGACTTTCATTACCGGATCCGTCACGAGCTTTAACTCGCCATAAAACATTCCCAGGAGATATTGTACCTATATGTCTTGAAGTACCTCCCTGCCATCCTCCAAGATTATTGTGGTTACTTCCATACTGGCCTCCCCATATTTCTACATAATACTGGTTTGCACCATTTACAGAATTCCAATTTAAAGTAACATCTGTACCCGGAGGAATTAATTTACCATTTTCAGGGCTTGATAATGTTGGCTTATTTAAACCACTAGAAGAAGGTGACTTTAAACTGCACGTTACTTCACGCACTGAAGGATTTCTCCAGTCGTTATCTCCAATTGCAGCGACTTCAAGCCTTATTGTGTGATTTCCTTCAGAACAGCCTGATGTATTCCAGTCATAGTTAAATTCAGGTGAGCCAAGTTCATAAACAATATTACCGTCAATTTTAAGTCTCATTGCACAAAATGATGAATTCCATGTCGCTTTTGCATGAATTTTTACTGTTGAACCTATTTGAGCAGAACTTGAACTTAATGATAAATCCTCTACTGGAGGAGCATTGACCGGAGCTGCTGTAGTAGTTGTTGTTGATGAGGATGTTGTAGTTTCTGCTGATGTAGACTCGGTTTCTTTTGTTATTGTTGTATCAGTATTTGTTGTTTTATTTATAAGTTTATATATTTTTTCAATAACAGCAGGATTTTGCCAGTTAGGGTCATCTGGCCCTTTGGCTTCAACCCTTATCCTATATGTTCCATTTGCCCATACCACTAGTTGATCCATCAGGTGCAGTGTTGACTGATACCCTGAGAGTAACTCCAACACCACCCCAGCCGGTAGTTGATGCAAATATTTTAATCTTATCGGATGACGATGGTGATGGTGGACTAAAGGAAATATCTCCCTCAAATTTAAGATTAGTTGAGGCAGTACTAAAATGAGATTCATCACTCCAGGGGCCTTCTATCCCCTGACTGTTTTTAGCCTTTACTTTCCAGGTATATATATAATTTTCATTTGGAAGGTTAGGCTTCCATGACGTTGAATTAATCCATCCACTTTCAATATTACCTGTGTTGGAACTATTTACCAGTACATAATAAGAAGCTGAATTTGAATCCCCTTGCCATCTAAGTGCAGGGGACTCACCTATTGACTGGTACCAGTTATAAGGACTGGTAAGTGATGGTTTTGATGGCTGTGGGATTTGAGCCGTGTTTTCAGCAGCTGTTTCTGCTGATTTAGTTGATGCTTGAATGCCTTGCTGAGATTCCTGACTTGCCGCTATTGTAGCTGACTGGGAATTTGATGGTTCTGCTGCTTTAGCCACAAATAAATTTCCTATGATTTTACCGAAATTTGATAATCCGCCCTTAACTTCATTAAACAAACCCAAAACACTTGTTTTAATTTTATCAATAAAGTTAAGAGGTTTTGTTTGATTATTTAAATTCGCTGGTTGGTTTGCTGATTTTTTAACCCTATTTTCGTCATGCCAAATGATGTTTCCATCTTTATCCTTTAAAATGTTACCATCTTTATCTCTCTCTGGATATCTATCCCAATTAGAATCTACAACATCAAAATATCCGTTTGAATTTCCACTACCAAATATTATTGCGGCATGCATACCATTATGAAAATGCGTTTCATCAGTATCATTGCTTATTTGAATGACGTCACCTGCTTTAGCATCATTCATTGATACCTCTGTAGGAGCAGGTATTGCATTTAAATATGCGCTTCTATAACCTGCACCTATTTTTATTCCTACACCTCTTAGAATATTCTTAACAAATTCAACACAACTCCCAGCTGGTTCATTATCGGTATACTTATAAGTTTCATTTACTATTTGTTCATTGATTGTTTGTGCCGTGTCAGCCTTTATTGTTCCTGGATACATAAAGAATAAGGATAAAACTAAGAGAAGGATGATTATAATAATTTTTCTATTCATTTTAAAATCCCTCTATAATTTTTTCTTATTCATTTTAAAATCCTCTAAAATTAATTTTATTTTCTTATATTATTCTGCTATTTGTTTATTTTCTGAAATTTCTTCTTGAATATAAAAATCTTTATAAATTAAATTATTAATTTTATCTGCTGGAGCATATTCATTTGTTTCAGGGTCAAAAACAATATCATCTCTAAAACAGTAGTATAATTTATTCCACCTCACAATTGCTTTTTCATATATAGGTAGGTATTCCTTTATTTCCCTTCTTTTATCGGAATCCCTATACCAAACAAAAAACATAGTGGAAATGAAAGACATGAAAGAATTAAAAATACAACAAACAATGCCTGAGACGGGTACTCAGGCTGCGGGGGTGGGGCAAGTCTTCTGCTTAAATCAGTAATATTAAATCCACCCATTGATACTGGGGTGACTGCTATGGAAGAAGATTCATTTGAGCTAAATGGTGCTATATAGCTTATAGCTGTACCGGAATATTTGCCTTCAGAAACTCCTGAGCTGTATACTGCTGAAACCTTGGAAATATTATCTATATGCTTATATAAAGGGCAGCAGATATTATTCTTTGCAATGTCTCCCTTTGATATAATTTCGACAGGTTTTACAGAGGCATCTATAATATTATTTTGTTCCGAGCTAATAATAAAACCACAATGTTTGCAGAATTTGGAATCATCTTCAATTGCTTTACCACATTCTTTACAAAACATAATAAATATAAAATATATATAATAAAATAATTTTATAAATTAATATTATTTATAATATATTACAAAATATAATAAAAGTAAATAACTTTTAGGTGGTTGCCTACTGACTCTATACCTTTTTTTATTTTATCTAAATTTAAGATTAAAAAAATTCTTCTTTATTAATATTTTTTTGCCTTATTTTCCTATTGACTTCCTTCACTATCTTCAAATATAATGTAATAAATTCTTATAACAAAGCCATAATTACAAATTATGATTACAGACAGCAAAGAAGATATTCTAACAATAGAGCAATGCTCAGAACTTCTTAGGGTATCAACGCGAACTATTTATGACCTTGTCAGTGACGAACGGATTCCTGGAAGAATTTTTGCAAATAAAGTCGGCCGCTCATGGAGAATTTTAAGAAGCGAGGTAGATAATTTTTTATTAAGAGAAAAAGTTGGCGCACAATCAACCAGGCAAATAAAAAATAACTCTCTAAACAATTTAACTTAATAATGGCTAAAGTAAGTAAGAAAAATAAAAATACCCAGCGTGAAGCCCTCCTTTCACTTATCTACCAGCAGGAACTCTTTGATCACTTAGATGAAGAAGACACCGGAGAATCAAAAGAGTTCAGGGAATTTATAACTGAAGAAGCAAAAGAGCGTGGAGTTGATTCCTTAGAGCTAATTGACTACTTTGCAGAAAATCGTGAGGAATTAACCCAGGTTCTTCTAAAAAAGAAGAATTACGATAAATTTATACCGCGCCTGGATAAAATTTACAGCCCCGCAGGTACATTTAATATTTACCAGAAAGTTACAACACAGAGCAAATTAACCAAAAATGACTTAAAGAGCCAGTCGGAAGAATCTCTTATTTATCAAAAAGGAGATCTATCTTATTTTTACCCTATAGCGAAACTTGACAAGTTAAAGGGAGATGTCCCAAAGGTATATATCAGCCAGGATAAAAACCTTAACCTACTGCTTCTTCTTACTTAAGGAGCAGCAATTCTCAAGTATTAAAAAAGAGACAAAATGTAAATTTAGTATTGTAGAATATGCAAGAAGAAGAGGGTTACTCTAAGTGAAGAATTAGCCAAAAGGGCCAAATTGAGAAAATTTTAAGCTTACTTTAAACAAATAATCCATTAAAAATTAATATATTCTCCAAGAACTAAGTATAAAAAAGCTGTTTTTAAAATATTAAGATAACAAATTAATTAACCAATTTTATAACCACGCTCTCAGGATTTATATTATCCCCGAACTCGCTATAAGGTATTTTTACATCAAACATTCCCGCCGCATATGCTGCAACCTGGTATTGACCGAACTTGATTATCAGTGAGTCATCTGTCAGAACAAAACATCCGAAATTACCAGCATCTGGGCTTGCTCCTTCTTTGAACAAATCATCGCCTGTCATTCCCATCGATTTCATCTGTCTTTCCAAGTCTTTCAGGCAAAAATCAGAAATGAATTTTAAATAATCAAATCCTGGTTTAAATAAATCTGCAAGTTTAATCTCTTTATTGTTATCAATATCAAAGTTAAAGGTATACTGGGTTGTACTGCCGTGTGCCCCGCCTGTATAGGTATAGACCTCATAAACTAAGCTAATTATATTTTCATTTGCAATTGATATGGAATAATCTCCCTGGTAATAGTTGACATAATTTCTTTCATCGGTAGCAGAAGGAATCCCGTAGGTCGTCATATCTTTTTTGAAACTGTTCTCAATTGGTTTTGTTACAGCAATAATTCCGGAATTTATATTGCTAATCTCGTCTGCCGGCAGGTTTGATATATTAACAAATTCAGGATATGAGTTTAAAAAATAATAATTATATTTTTTGTTTGTCTCACTTTTTCTTATATTCGAAAATCCGATCTTTGCAGATACGGATGCCAGCTCTCCCGTATTTATTTTAATGGTGCCTGCAATCAAATCAAAAGTATCGTACCAGTCCTGGGCCATCCCGGAAGCCGATTTGGAAACAAGCGCCTTATAAAATTCATCCTGGGAAGATTTGCCGTCCTGTCTTTTCCATGTCAGCAAATCGCCGCAGTTTTCCTTGTCAATGCCAAAAAAATCAGGCATGCTTTGAATTATTTTATCCTTACCGGTTTCAAGCGTTATAACCACCTGGTACCCATTATTGTAAAAAATAAGCTTTCTTTCAAAAACAACATCACATACTTCAAGTCTTCTAAAAACCACAAAGCCTTTCGCATAAATATCTTTGATTTTTAAAACTTTTTTTGAGGCCTCAAACGGGAAATCAATATCTTCTCCAAATTGACCATTTTTTAATTCACCCTGATCCTTTAATGCCGTAGCTTTATCATAGCCCAGAGTTTGTTCCCCTAATTCATCTATTTTGTTAATCTGGACCGAAAGCAATATATCATTTCCGCTTGCATTAACGTAAGGATTTGTACTAAATGTTACAATATCGGAAGGATAATCCATACTGAAACCCGCTTCCTTGCTGATAAAAGATACCGGCTTCTGAAAATCCGCCTGATTTTCATTACCGGTGTTTTCCGGGGAATTTATTTGTTCCAAAGTAGTTTCGGTCAATGTGGCATAACCGGTTCCCGTTGTTTCCGCAAGGGAAGTTTCACTTAATTGTGAAGATTCTGCGGTAGAAGATGCACCTGGCTTATTCTGAATTTTGCATGCTGATAACAGTAATGTGAATAGTAAAATAAAAGCAATAGCTGATACTATTAAATACCTGAACAAATTTTTTGCTTTCATTACGGATGCTTTTTTTAAAATGAAAAAACAAAAATATATTAAGAACAAGTAAGTAATTTTAAAAAAATATTTACGGTAAAATAATATTTTCAAAAAAATAGTTATTTGCTATTTTGTTATGGCTTTCACTATTCTTTCGAGCTCGCCTACGCTGCCAAATTCAATTTCAATTTTACCTTTTTTCTTTCCTTGCTTTATTTTAACCGGAGCATTTAGAAAATCAGAAATTTTTTGGCTTAAAGCCGGCAATTTAGTTAACTGGACTATAGATTCCGGCAGCTTTTTAACCGGGGGGTTATTTCTTAAATTAACGATTTTCTCTACTTCTCTTACGCTTAAATCGTTTTTAATTATAAGTTCCGCAATCAGCAACTGGTCATCTGCTTTTTTTAAACTTACAAGAACTTTCGCGTGCCCGGTTGTAACTTTACCTTCATCAATTAGTTTTTGCACACTGACCGGCAGATTTAATATTCTTATTGAGTTAGTTATTGTGGCTCTGCTTTTCCCAACCTTCTTTGAAAGATCTTCGTGAGTTATATTAAACTCATCAAGCAGCTGCTTGTAAGTATGCGCTTGCTCAATTGGACTTAAATTCTCCCTGTGTATATTTTCAATCAACGCCATAACAAGGCTTGAAGTGTCGTCAATATTAACATTAATTATTGCAGGAATTGATGTTAACCCAACTTGTTTTGCAGCCCTTAATCTTCTTTCTCCTGTAATTATTTCGTATCTTTCCTCACCGTTTAACCTCCTGACTATGATCGGCTGGATGATTCCGAATTCCCTGATTGAATCAGCAAGCTCGCTTAAACTCTGTTCATTAAAAGTACGCCTTGGCTGATTTTTGTTCGGTTCAATCTGATCAACACCAAGTTCAAATACCCTGCTTTCAATATTATCTGCGACTTCGGTACTTCTATTAATATTTGGTATTAGTGCTCCAAGTCCCCTACCTAGTCCTCTTTGTGCCATTTTCAATCACTTCCTTTGTAAAACTTTTATATGCCTGGGCTCCTTTGCATTCCGGATCATATGATAAAATCGGTTTCCCATAGCTGGGAGCCTCACTTAATCTTACGTTTCTTGGAATAATAGTGGAATAAACTTTCTCTGGAAAATATTTTTTTACTTCAGATATTACCTGCCCTGCAAGTTTTATCCTGGGGTCATACATTGTCATTAAAGCACCTGCAATCTCCAGTTCCGAATTTAAATTTTCTTTTACAAGCTTTATTGTATGTAATAATTGCCCTAAACCTTCAAGAGCATAATACTCACATTGAATGGGAATAATTACTTCGGTTGCTGCACTTAAGGCATTTATTGTTAAAAGCCCAAGTGCAGGCGGGCAATCAATTATTATATAGTCATAATCGTTTTTAATTTTATCAACAGCTTCTTTCAGCTTATATTCCCTTTTCATGCTTGCAACAAGCTCAACCTCTGCGCCTGCAAGCTGTATTGATGAAGGAATTGCATCAAGATTTAAAAAATCAGTCTTTATGGTTACATTTGCAAGCAGTTCCCCGCCAATAATAACGTTATAAATTGAAGACTTGTCTGAATCAGTGGAAATTCCCAAACCGCTTGTTGAATTGCTTTGGGGGTCTATATCTATTATCAGCGTTTTATAACCAAAATAACCCAGGTAGGAAGTAAGGTTAACAGCAGTTGTACTCTTTCCTACACCGCCTTTCTGATTAGCAATGGCAATTACTTTTTTAGCTAAACTCCTATTTTTTTTAAAATAATTCTTGTCTTCAGGATTAATTTTTGAATCATTCATTTTTACGTCTTCCAAATGAATATTATTTGTATTTTGATTTTTATTATCAAAATTATCAATAATTTTATTACTATTTAATTGATTATTTAAGTGAGAATTATCTCCATATTTCTTATTTTTAAAAATCCTGCTAAAAACACTCATAATTTGTGCCTATGAACAAATAGATAAAAAATTATTAACAATTAATTATTAAATTATTAAAAACCTTAAGTCTTTTTAATTAAGGACAAATCTCTTGGAAATATGTTTGATGTTTTTGTTTTCTTGTCCATTATTAATATTGCTCTGAATTCATCAAGGTATGGGACACTAATTTCTTCAATCCTGTTAATCACTGAACCAAGCTTTTCCAGAATATTTCTATTTTCCTCAACTTCTAAAAAAACTTTCCTGCTTTTATATAAAAATATTTTACCATTAATTCTGCAAAATGGAATTATTAATTCCAATAAAATATTAATTTTTACAACTGCTCTTGCCATACAGAAATCAAAAGACTCACGATAATTTTTATCCTTTGCAAGGTACTGCGCCGGATAGTTAATCACTGTTGTGTTAGACAGCTCCAGTTCAGAAACCATCTTTGATAAAAAACTTGCCTTCTTATGCTGTTTTTCAAGCAAAAACATCTTACTGTCTTTTAACAATATGGATAATAATAACCCTGGAAGCCCTGCTCCTGTTCCAACATCCAGTATCTTTTTATTATATAAATTCTTTTGACTGAATTCTTCTTTTAAATTAAAAATGGAAAGACAGTCTAAAATATGCCTGAAAAAAATATCGTCTTTATCTTTTGAGCCAACTATATTGGTAGTCAGGTTAAAATTGTAAATTTCATCAAGGAGGGTTAATATTTTAAGGATATCTTCATTATTAAAATCTACATTCATTTCTTTTAAATAACTCTTCAAAATATCACTGCTGCTGCTGCTGTCAGTTATTTTAGTCATATTTTCCCGGCTTTTGATTTTATATTAATTATTATAATAGAAATGTCTGCAGGTGAAACACCTGCAATTCTTGAAGCCTGCCCAAGAGTATTTGGCCTGATATTATTTAGTTTTTCTGTTGCTTCAAATGTTAAGCCTTTTATTTTAAAATAATCAAAATCTTGCGGAATAAGAATTTTTTCAAGATTTGAATATTTTTTAATTTCTTCAAGTTGCTTTAAAATATATCCTTCATATTTTATATTTATTTCGGTTTGATTATATGCATCATTGTCTCTTATGGTAGAGCCACCGCCAAAATTATTTAACAACTTTGAAATTGATATTTCAGGCCTTTTTAATATCTGGTAAAGGGTACTTGGAACTTCAAGTATTGATGAGTTCATAGTTTTTAAAATATCATTGTTCTGTCTGGTTGGAAAAATAGTTTTTTGTTTTAAAAATTTATTTAATAATTTCATTTCTTTTTCTTTATTTAATACTTTTGCGTATTGTTTTTTACTTAGCAAGCCAATGTCATATCCATATTTTGAAAGCCTTAAATCTGCATTATCAGATCTTAATAAAAGCCTGTACTCCGCCCTTGAGGTATACATCCTGTATGGTTCATTCATTTCTTTTGTAATTAAATCGTCAATTAGCACTCCAATATAACTTTCTTCCCTTGTTAAAATCAGCGGTGATTTTCCAAGTATTTTTAAAGAGGCATTAACACCTGCAACAAAACCCTGCACTGCAGCTTCTTCATAACCGCTGGTTCCGTTTATCTGCCCTGCAAAAAACAAATTATCAATAATTTTGGATTCAAGGGTTAAATTCAACTGGCTTGGATAAATATAATCATATTCCACTGCATACCCGGGCCTTATAATCCTTGCATCTTCAAGTCCAACTACAGAATTAATTATTAACTGCTGAAACTCAACAGGCATACTGGTAGTCAAGCCTTGCAGATAAATTTCGTTTGTATTTTTTCCTTCAGGCTCTATAAAAATAGGATGTCTGGGTTTTTCAGGAAAATTTATAACTTTTCTGTCAATAGATGGGCAATGCCTTGGACCGTGTGTATTTATTATTCCGGATCTTATAGGTGACTTATCAATATTCTTTGAAATGACTTCATGTGTTTTTTTATTTGTATAAGTTAAAAAACTGGATATATTGGTATGGATAAACTTATCATTCCAAAAAGAAAAACTCATAGGTTCAAATTCACCCGGCTGTTCAATTGTTTTAGAAAAATCAATTGTCCTTTTATCAATTCTTGGCGGGGTTGCAGTTTGATATCTATCTGTTTTTATTCCCAGATTGTTTAAACTTTTCGTTAAATTCATACATGGATACTCGCCCATCCGCCCGGCTTTATACTCCTTGTCTCCTATAATTATTCTGCCTCTTAAAAAAGTCCCTGTGGTAATTATTACTGCATTACCATAAAAAACCTGTCTGCCTTCAATTTCTACTCCGATAACTTTTTTGTTTTCAGTTAAAATACCGGATGCTGTTCCCTGCCTGACAATTAGATTTGGCGTATTCTCAAGAATTTTTTTCATTTCTATTTCGTATGCTTTTTTATCTATCTGAGCTCTTAAAGATTGTACAGCAGGGCCTTTGCTTTTATTTAATATTTTTAATTGAATTAATGTTTGCTCGGCAGTCCTGGCCATTTGACCACCAAGCGCATCCAGTTCAGCAACAAGCTGGCTCTTCCCTATTCCCCCTATTGATGGATTGCACGGCATTAAAGCAATTTTATCTATATTGATTGTTAAAAGTAAAGTTTTAAGTTTTAGCCTTGCGCAAGCAAGCGCAGCCTCGCAACCTGCGTGGCCGGCTCCTACTACTATGGCATCAAATTTATTTTTTATATCATCCATAAGCGATTATGTTTCACGTGAAACATTTAATAAAATTAAAAAAATTATAGTTGTTATTATTTAATTAACAACATGCTAAAAAATAGTCATACAGAAATAGATATTTTATTTATTTCACCGAAAATAGCAATTTTACGCAGTTAATATGGATGCCGGGATTTTATATTTTACAGACCTCCAAGCAAGAAATCTCCCGACTTTAGTCGTGGAGAGTGTCAAAATTTGTAATATTTTAATCTTTCAAAATAACTAGCCATTCTTAATTCTAAATCCTCACTACTAAATTTTTTATAATTTATTTTATCTTCAAATATTGAGTATGACGATGAGGGTAGACCCCCATTTATCGTTTTGTCTATTACAAGTCCAATCAACGAGTCTTCTTTATTAAATAATAAATCTTTATTTTCTAAAATATTTAATGCTGCATTCAGGCCTGCTGCCATGCCTTGTGCAGATGCTTCCTCATAACTGTTTACCCCTGTAATTTCTCCGGCAAAAAATATTCCTTTATGAATTTTACTTTCCATATTGTTTTTTATTTGTTCTGTTTT
>JAPLCN010000173.1 GCA_026392215.1 Actinomycetota bacterium
ATCTTTAAACTCTACCCATAGCTTTACTTTAAAATTTATAGTTTATGGCGGAGAGAGAGGGGTTCGAACCCTCGAGGCAGTTCAACGCCGCCTACTCGATTTCGAGTCGAGCGCTTTCAACCACTCAGCCATCTCTCCATTTTAATAAAAAGATTTAATTGCCTTATTGCCTTAAATAATAAAAACGTCTGCTGATAATTTAAAAACCGGCACATTTTTCTAAGTTAAAATAATAGCAAATTTTAACACAATAAGCTTTAATTAATAAAACTAAAAAATATATAAATTTTTATTTGTTTTGTTTGTTTTTTTATTTTTAAAGTTTATAACTTACAATGGTTTTATTTTTAAAATCATTGCTTTGTCTTATATTAAAAACAAATTTAAAAATTTAATTAAAAATTTTAAATAAATTCAGGAAGGAATTAAAAGATGGATTCAAGAATTCAAAAAATGGCTTCAATTCTGGTGAATTATTCATGCAGAATTAAAAAAGGAGAAAAAGTTTTAATTGAGTGTGTTGGCACAAGCCCTTTTGATCTGGTTAAAGCCCTTATTAAAGAAGTTTATAAAGCAAAAGGCATTCCTTTTGTAATATACGGAACAAACAGCATTACAAGAGAAATACTTAAAAACTGCACTGTTGAACAATTAAAAGCTATGGCAGACTTTGATTTATACAGGATGAAACAAATGAAAGCATATATCGGTATAAGGGCTCATGACAATGTAAACGAATTAGCCGATGCAAGCCCTGAAAAAATGAAGATGTTTACTTCAAATTATAACTGGCCGGTTGCAAATTACAGGGTAAAAAACACAAAATGGGTTGTACTGAGATGGCCAAACAACTCTATGGCGCAGTTGGCAAATACAAGCCTTGAAGCTTTTGAAGACTTTTATTTTGATGTCTGCAATTTAAACTATAAAAAAATGTCAGAAGCAATGGATTCGCTTGTAAATTTGATGCAAAGAACTGATACGGTCAGATTAAAAGGAAATGGAACTGATTTAAATTTTTCAATCAAAGGCATACCTGCAATAAAATGCGCCGGAGAAATGAATATTCCTGATGGTGAAGTTTTTACAGCACCTGTCAGAAATTCAGTAAACGGTACAATCACTTTTAATACTCCTGCAGTTTATCAGGGAGTAACATTTGAAAATATATTTTTTGAATTTAAAGACGGCAAAATAATAAATGCGACATCAAACAATACGGAACGCCTGAATAAAATTCTTGATATGGACGAGGGTTCGAGGTATGCGGGCGAATTTTCATTTGGTGTAAATCCTTATATTACAAAACCAATGAAAGACGGGCTGTTTGATGAGAAAATTTCAGGAAGCATCCATTTTACTCCAGGCAACTGCTACGATGAAGCTCCAAATGGCAATAATTCTTCAATTCATTGGGATCTTGTTTATATCCAAACACCTGAATATGGAGGTGGAGAAATTTATCTTGACGGAAAACTAATCAGAAAAGATGGCAGATTTGTCATTGACGAGCTTTTATTATTAAATCCTGAAAATTTAAAATAGTAAAATATTTGGATTAATTTTTTTAACATTTAATGTTAGAATATTTACAATTTCTTTATATTTGTAATAATTAGGGCAAATATATTAATAATGAATTCAAGCGATAACTTAAATAATTCCTTTCTAAAAAAAGAAAGTGATGGGTTTTTAGGTAAAATAGTTGCAATTGCCAACCAGAAAGGTGGGGTAGGCAAGACAACTACAGCAATAAATATTGCAGCATACCTTGCCCATTATGGTTATAAAACTCTATTAATCGATATGGATCCCCAAAGCAATGCAACCAGTGGCTTGGGATTTTCACAAAACAGTGTAAACATTTCTATTTACAGCCTGCTAGTTTACAATGAGGACCCCAACAAGGCAATTCTTAAAACCCCTTATGAAAATTTAAAATTAATTCCCTCCACCAAGCAGCTTTCCGGTGCAGAAGTAGAATTGGTTACAGTATTTAAAAGAGAATTCCGCCTTAAGGAAGTACTTCAGAAACTTGAAGATAATTATGATTATATAATTATAGACTGTCCGCCTTCCCTGGGCTTGCTTACTGTAAATGCGCTTGCTGCCGTCAAAAATATTATCATACCAATCCAATGCGGATATTTTGCACTGGAAGGTGTTGCACAGCTCCTTAATATAATAGACCTTGTCAGAAGAAGCCTTAACGTAAAGCTTGAAGTTGAAGGTGTGGTAATGACAATGTATTCCCGCAGCAAACTTGCAGACAGCGTCATTAGTGAGATAAAAAATCATTTTGGAAATAAGCTTTATAATTCCATAATCCCCAGGAATGTAAGGCTTGACGAATCAGCATCACATGGTAAGCCAATCATAGAATTTGAGCCGGGTGCAAAAGGCGCTAAAGCTTATGATGAACTTGCAAAAGAAATCATAAAAAGATACAAAAACAAAGGTTTAACCATACTTGAAAGTTCTTTAATCATTTAAACTTAAAATTTTTGAAATTTTTTGTTCATCATTATTAATTTTGTCTATCATAAAAAGTAATTCCTATTGCAGGACCCAAATGCGCACCTACAATTATTCCAAAATCAACCCTTATTAATTCCCTGGGGTTAAACTCAGCCTTTATCCTTTCAGCCATCTCTTCCCCATCTTCCTTTAAATCCAGATCACCAACAGATACAATCAGATTTTCTGGGGAAGGCAAAATAACTTTCATCGAAGTTAAAATTTCTTCTTTTGCCTGATTCCACCTTCTCGTATTCTTATATGGAGAGACCTCACCATAATTTATAGTTAATATAGGTTTTATTTCAAGAAGAGACGCAATTAAAGACTTTGCTCTTCCTATCCTTCCTCCTTTTTGAAGGTACTCAAGAGTTTTTGGGACAAACAATGACTTCATATTTGGTTTTAACATATTAATTCTATCCAATATCTGCTCAATTGAAGCACCCTTCTCTGCCATCATTGCAGCTTCAATTGCAAGAAATCCTAAAGGCATGTGAACGAGCCCTGAATCAACTACTTCAATTTTTTTATCTTGAAATTCTTTTTTTGCAATCAGGGCACTGTCTACCGTGCCGGACATTTTTTTTGAAATATGAATTGATATAATTGCATCATAATTTTTTAGCAATTCTTTATAAATAATAATAAAATCACCAGGGGATGGCTGAACTGTCTTTGGAAGTTGTTTTGAAACCTTGAGCTTCTCATAAAAATCCTTAATTGAAAGGTCTACTCCATCTGCTTTATAAGATTCATCACCAAAAATTACAGTTAAGGGTACTATGGTTATTTTATATTTTTCATATAATTTTTTGGGTATATCTGCTGTGCTGTCTGTTACAATAGCAATTTTTTCCACAAATACTCCTTAAGAATATTAACAATTAAAAAATAATAATTTTAAAAAAACAGTTGTTGTGATAAAAATGCATTATTTGTGTAATTAGTCTTAACTTAATAGTGTTGCTTTAAATCTTATAGTTTATGGCGGAGAGAGAGGGATTTGAACCCTCGAGGCAGTTTGTCACCGCCTACACGATTTCCAATCGTGCGCTTTCAACCGCTCAGCCATCTCTCCAACTTAAGAATTAATTGCAATGTTTTAAACTTATACCAAAAATAACATTAAAAGACAATATTTCGCTAAAACATGCCAGTTAAAAGTGATCTATTTTCTTCCGCTAAAACTACTTAAGTTAATTAACGGAAATATTCTTAGTTACTTCTACCTGGCCGTCGCCATGCCAGTTATAAGAAAAAAAATGAAATCCGTTTAAAATTAAGTCATTTCTTTTTAAAGAAAAATACACATATATATTATTCAAATTATTAAAAAGTGATGTAGAGCCGTTATTGTCATCATAAGTCGGGTCAAAAGGAACCCAGCCAATGTCATTAAAATATACTTCTACCCAATTATGCCCCACATTTAAATCAGTTGCATCAATCGTATACCCTTCCACAATCCTTGCCGGAATTCCCTTTGCTCTAAGAAGCGCAATAAACAAATCAGAATAACTTGTGCAGTCTCCCCTTTTTTCAATAAGTGCCACTTTCGCTCCAACATCTTCAGGCACATACTCCACCCATTCCATGTTTTCCATAACATAATCATATATAGCCTGAACAAGCACATAAGTATCCTCTCCCTCAAAATTCCCGGCAGTTTTTATAATTTCCTCATCATCTTTTTCAATATATTTCTCTGCTGCCAAGTATTTATCCAGATCTTTTGCGTCAAAATCTTTATTTCCGGCGTTAAAGGCTGTGTCTAAACCGTACTGGCTTAAAACAATCTCGTCCATTATGTTAAGCTCAAAATTTGTTGTCGGATTATTAATTATGAACTCCGCATAAGTGTTGGGACCGTCATCAAATACCCTTTCAGGTTTTATTGAATACTGGGAATTAATAATTTTTTGCCTGTCTTTATAATCTTTTGGGATAATGACAATAAAACTTATATCGGAAACATTTCCCGAAATATTAAACTTATAATCCATGTCAAAACTTACCTGTATCTCATTTTTAGTACCGCTATTTTCATTACTGTCTTTAGTCTGTGTATTGTAAGTTGTGGAAGACAGCTCTGTAGTAGATTCATTACTGTCTTTAGCCTGTGTGTTGTAAGTTGTGGAAGACAACTCTGTAGTAGAACTGCTATAGTCTGAACCAGAATTTTCTGTACTCGCTACAGTTTCCTGTGTTGAACTACTATTGTCTGAACTTGAGTTTGAAGTATTAGTGGCTTGAGACTTTAACTGCTCACCCATACTTTTCCCAAGCTTATACAAGCAACCGGTATTTGTAAAAACTATAAAAATAAGGCAGATAATTAAGGAAATTGAAATAAGAATTATTTTTTTATTTCTCATATTCCCACCTCTTATTAAAACTCATGTTATTTTGCCAGCTCGTAAATTTTGAAAGCATCTTCTTTATTAATTTTTACAAAATTTCCTATCGGGCCTTTTACGACTGCTTTTTCTGCCATCAATTCCAGCTTATCAAATGGAACTTTAAGTTCTGTAAGTGTAGTTGGAAGCCCTAATTCTTTAAAATAATTTTCAAGCTCAGTTATTCCTCTTAAAGCAAGCCACTGCTCGTCACCAAAACCATAGTCAATATTAAAGACTCTTGCTGCAAATTGGGCAAATCTGTCAATGTTATATTTATAAACATATTTCATCCATGCAGGAAACATTACAGATATTGATGCACCATGAGTAATGCCATATAGTGCGCTCAACTCGTGGCCAAGTTTGTGTGACGCCCAGTCTTCAACTCTTCCTGTTCCTAAAATACCGTTATGAGCTATAGTGCTTGCCCACATCAGTTCAGCCATAGCATCATAATTGCCCAAATCCTTTACAGCAATTTTCGAATTTTCAATAACTGTTTTCATTAAACCTTCGCATAACCTGTCTGTTAAATCCACATTTTTTGTCTGGGTAAAATACCTTTCAAAAGTATGCGCCAGTATATCAGCCGCCCCACATGCAATTTGAAACACCGGAAGAGTAAATGTCAGTTCAGGATTTAAAATTGCAAACTTAGGCAGCAGCATTGAGCTGTGAAATCCTCTTTTTATTAATCCATCTTCATTTGTTATAACCGTGACAACACTTGACTCGCTGCCAGCTGCCGGGATAGTTAGAATAACACCGACAGGAAGAGAGCTTTCAAGCTTTGCCTTGCCTTCAAAAAAATCCCAGACATCCCCGCTATAATTAACGCCCATAGAAATTGCTTTTGAAGAATCAATAACACTTCCGCCACCAACTGCTAAAATAAAATCAATTTTATTTTCTCTGCAGATGCCAATCCCTTGTCTTATAAGACTTACAGCAGGATTCGGTTTAACTCCTCCCAATTCAAAAACCGTGATGCTGCTTTCTTTTAAAGATTTCATAACCTTATCATAAAGGCCTGATTTCTTTATGCTTCCCCCGCCGTAATGCAAAAGAATCTTTTTACCATATTTTAATATTTCTTTTCCGGCACTGTTTTCAGTACCTTTCCCGAAAATTATTTTAGTATCATTTTTAAAAGTAAAATTTTCCAATCAACCCTCCAAAATATTTTAATAATATTGATATTTATTTCCTCCCAGCCTTTTTGCCTTGATTGAAAATAAAAAACATTATAGTTTTTTTTAATGGTTTAATAAATAACAAATTACAGATACAATCAAAGCTCATTGCCCTTCATGTCAAGTGCCGCTACTTCGTAGTGGGCTTTTGGAACAAATATTTTACCGTGTGCTATTGCAGGTCCTGTTGGACCAGCCTGATCTAAGTTGTATTCTTTTTGTAAAATATTACTTTATTTAATATCTTTACATCCCAAATATTTCTAAGTAGTATCATTTTAAAAAATAAGTTTAATCAAAAAATATTAATAAATGAATAAAAATAGCAATCACCTTATATCTGAAAAAAGCCCTTACTTGCTTCAGCATGCTTACAACCCGGTTGATTGGTATTCCTGGGGAGATGAAGCTTTTAAAAAAGCACAAAAAGAGGATAAGCCAATTTTCTTATCTATTGGCTATTCCACATGCCATTGGTGCCATGTCATGGAAAAAGAACTAAAAATGAATATGCATTAGGAATGGTTGAAAAAACAATAAAAGCCATGAGATCTGGTGGAATCTACGATCATATAGGTTATGGTTTTCACAGATACTCTACAGATGAAAAATGGACTGTCCCTCACTTTGAAAAGATGCTATATGACCAGGCATTAATTTCCATAGGTTGCATTGAGGCATTCCAGGCAAAAGGATATTTATGACGGGGCAATCCCTTCCGGCAATTCCATAGCACTTTTAAATCTGATTAAACTAAGTAGGATTACAGCTGATTTAAGCCTTGAAGAAAAAGCAATGTTAATTACAAGAACTTTTTCGGAGATTATTGAAAAATCCCCTGAAGCTTATACTCAATTCATTTCATCATTTGATTTTCTTCTTGGCCCATCTTATGAAATTGTTATTGTTGGAGACTTAAATTCAAGTGAAACCAAAAAAATACTTAAAGCCATAAATTCCAGGTTTATCCCTAATAAAGTTGTTATTTTAAAAACACCTGGCAGCACTGAATCAGAAATAATAGAAGTTTCTGATTTTATAAAGGATTTAACAATGATAAATAACAAGCCTACCGTATATGTCTGCTCTAATTATAGCTGTAAGCTGCCCACAAATAATATAAATGAAATGCTCAAGCTATTAGATTGATAAAAATACAGTTCCATCTCCTTTTGCTCTTAAGGAACTTCCTGGCAGCATCAACCTGGAACCTGTAACAGATAAAAAATCGGATTTTTACTACATAATAAGTAATAGGGAAATGAAGCAATAACAGTAATAGAAAAGATTCAAGATCAGTTCGTTTCATAGCGCAATGTTTATTTTGATTCAATGATTTTTTTTATTTTTTTCAGATTTAAGAAATCTTTTGGAGTTAGAACATTTATATCTAAACCTTTATAATCGGAAATATTTCTTGTTATTAAGTTATTTATTTTATTATTTAATGCAATAAAGTATTGAATACCATCTTCAAAGTCAGTTATATTTGAGTTTAATGATTCTCCTATCTCCTTATCTGTAAATGGTAAAATATTTAAGATAGACCTTAATTTTGAAATTGTTTTTAAAGCAGTTTTTTTATCTCTGTTACTGTTTATAATATAGTAACAATTTGCTAATATCAGAGAAGATGTGAAACCTAAGAAATAGTTTCTTTCAATTAGAGATAGCACCCTTTGGGAATCATGGAAAAAGGGTTCCCTTTTTAAAACTAAATCCAGAATAATATCAGTGTCAATAAATAATTTTTCTATCATAAAAATCTTTCATTTAATGCTTCTTCTAAAAGTTCCTTATCCGATTTTGTTGCAGTAAACCTGGCTATTCCTGATAATTCTTTGGTAATCGGTGGTATCTTATTATTATTAATTTCAGAGGATAGAGTTTTAAAATAAAGCTCGTTTATCCCGGATAAACTCATATTATTTTTTTTAGCATATGTCTTTGCAGCTTCAATTATTTTATTATCCAAGGTTAATGTTAGTTTTGTTGTCATATTAATCTCCATTAAATTCTTACCGTTAAATTATTACACGTATCAATATAATATAAACTACACGTGTTTGTCAACTTTTTAAATAAAAGATGTCAGTTAATCAACTTTTCCTAATACTCCCCAAAAAAGCAGCTAAATTGGGATAACCATGCGATTGCGGCTTTCCGATGATTCATGTGTAGATGAATTTTTGTTATTAATCATTTTGTTCTGTCTTAATTTTTATTGATTTTGCCCATTTTATTGCTTTTTCTATCTCTCCATCAACTAATGGCCCCTCTTTACCTTTAACAAAAAATGCTTGTGGTTTGCCAACGATTTCTGCTCCCGCTTCTATAAGTTTTTGGGATATCTTTTTTGCAGCATCTCCATGAAAGATTTTTACTCTCGTATCAAAAGTTGCTGCCTTAAGACCTTTCAGTTGGTCTCTACCTATGCTTGTCAAAAAGTTTCCCATTTTTTCTGATGGCTTCCAGCCAATAATAGGGCTGCCAGCAACAAGTAGATCAACCCCCTCCAGTTCTTTCATATTAAAATCAGAAACTGATATTGCTTTTGTGTCTTTTCCTAGTTCTTTTGCAATCGTCTCAGCAATCATTTTTGTATTTCCAAAATACGAATCGAATATGAGTAATGCTTTCATAATTTACTCTCTCGTTTAATTTATTATAAAATAGTTTCCTAATTGTAATAAAAACTAAAATTTTAAAATTTTTATTAAAATTTCTC
>JAPLCN010000020.1 GCA_026392215.1 Actinomycetota bacterium
GCATCGCTGCCCGGGATTGTATATCCTTCTCGGGAAGGGCTGCCTGACACAGCCCTGAACTTAGGGGTTGCCCGAACCGGAAACGGACAGAGGGCGTTAACCACCTAAGAATCTTCCGACTTTAGTCGTGGAGAGTGTCAACTTTTTGCTTAGTCCAATAAATAAAATTGCTGAAACAAAAGCTGTTATGCTCCCAAAGAAAAAAGGAACTCTAACATTTATATATCTCCACATAACTCCTGCTATTAAAGACGACAGGAAACTACAAATTCCTATGCTCGTCTGGTAGATACCAAAAGCAGTTCCGGATTTTTCCTGTGGTACCAGCAGAGAAATATAGGCTTTACCCACACCTTCAGTTAAAGCCATGTAAATCCCATAAACAGGAAAAAGAAGCCAGATAAACATACTATTGCTTATAAGTCCAAAAAACAGATACACTAAACTAAATATTAAGAGTCCTGTAATTAATACTCTTTTTGCACCTATTTTATCAGCTATTATGCCGGCTGGAATGGAAAATATAGCATAGGTCAGATTAAAAAGAACATAAGCAAAAATTGTTGTTTTAATAGCTAAACCTAAATTTTGAGTTCGAAGGATTAAAAAAGCATCTGAGCTGTTACCTATAGAAAAAACAATACTGATAAATAAAAATATTTTAAAAGATGGGTTTACGTCTCTCCATTTTAATTTTAAATCACTAAAGCATAAAGCTTTCTTCTTCTTTTCACGAACAAAAATAAGCAGTAGCAGTATACCAATAAATCCTGGAATAAAGGCTATATAAAAGATTAACCTTACGTTATTATTTAATATTGAAAGCAATAAGATAGCCAAAAGGGGGCCGAATACTGCACCAAGAGTATCAAGGGCCCGATGAAATCCGAAGGATCTTCCTCTCTCGCTATTGGAACAGCTTTCAGTTATTAATGAATCCCTGGCAGTTGTTCTTATACCTTTACCAAATCTGTCAAAAAAACGAGCTACCAGAACAAGTGGCCACGTATATGATAGCCCCAGTATTATCTTTGAAAAAGCAGAAAGTGTATAACCTGAAATAACGAAAGGCATTCTTTTTTGAAATTTATCTGACAACCATCCGGAAAAAACTTTTAAGAGTGAAGCTGTTGCCTCTGCAATTCCTTCAATTACGCCTACTACTGCTACCGACACACCTAAAAAACTTGTTAAAAAAATTGGAACAAGAGGATAAATCATTTCTGAAGCTATGTCATTAAAAAAACTTACCCACCCCAAGGCAAAAACATTTTTAGAGATTCCAAATTTTTCGTTGAATTTATTTATTTTATTTATAAACAATTATTTATCAACTTCTCATCATTTTTTTATTAATTAATACTTAAAATAAAAATAGCCCCTACCACAAAAAGTAAAAGCTATCATCCTTAAAGCTTTAAGCGAGCTTCATCGCTATAGTAAAATTTTTAATTTAAGTAATTTTAGCTTTTTATTTTAATAATTTCAATAAATTAACTTGATTATCTCAATTTTTAAAAAATTGGAAAAATCAGGAATATTTTTATAGAAATAATTTTTCTATTTCTTATTTTTTAATCTTATCTTTTCCATTAATTCATTAGCTTTTTTGAGTGCTTCTTCTTCTTCATCATCTTCAGGTTGTGCCCAAGGCATGGTAACACGCCAGGTTATTTTTCCGCTTAATGGTTGTTCTGGGTATGCGCCTGGGTCATAAAGAGAATAATCACGAAAATCGACAGGTTTTTCTTGATAACAGGACCATACTGCCATTTTTATCTCATTTGGATTACCTTCAAACTGGAGATCTATTAAAGAAATTTGTTTTATAAATCTATCAATCAATTCCATAGATATATTAAATAAAAATGGATGTGGAGCCTGTGTTTCTTTAATTCTTTTTTTAGAATCAACACCATTAATCAACAAAGCTTTTAATGCCTGTCCGGTTAGATGACCTTCTGATTCCGGACCTCCTAAAATTAAATACCTGATATTTGGGTTGGAAACAATATTACAAATTATCTTTTCAAATCCAATATTTGGAGTCTGGACTGTACCAGACAAGGCCGCCCCACCTTCAGCTCCTGCTCTTACCAGATTTTCCAATTCAATTGGAATTTTATCAGCGTCACAGTTTAAAATAATAGCTACAGCAACAGGAGAATTATCGTTCCCTCTAATATATCTCCCTTCTTCGGGTGGATAATCAGAATGTGGTTTAACTTTAAGCATTTTTATTTAATAAAATTTTAAAATTTATATTTTTATTTAACAATTTCTATTTCCGGCTCGATCTTAACTTCTGCCCTAATAGACTGGGCAACCAGGCTGTACTTCCTTGCAGATTTTATCGCACTTTTTATTCTTTCTTCCGTCGCATCTTTTGCTGTAATTTTGATTTTAAGCAAAACCTCACTAAAGATTGAAGTAATAATTACAATCCCTGATATAATTAAGGAAATAACCTGGTTGAAATTCATTACTTCCTGCAAATAGCAACCCTGTCTATATGAGCAGCTTTCAGTAAATCCTTTTTGACAATCGGATCTTTTTCTATAAACCTGATAATTAAATCAATCAGTTCTTTGATTTCAGTGTCCATCTCTTCACTGAGATAATAATTCACCCATAAGCCGTCTTTTCTGAAAGTAATAATTCCTGCTTCCTGCAATTTTTTTAAATGGGAAGAAATAGTAGGCTGCGAAAGATTAATAATTTCTGTTATCTCGCATACACAAACTTCCTTTTTGGATTTAAGCAAATTATAATTTTTGTTATTTTTTTTAATTTGTTATCTTTCATTTTTACTCTTCTTTTTACCTTATGTTAAAAATATAATTTGCCTGCATTTTATTTATAATAAACTAAATTTACGGCGTTTCTTTAAACAGATGTTTTTTAAAGTACAAGGCAACATTTACCAGACCTATAAGAACCGGCACTTCAACAAGGGGCCCTATTACTGCAGCAAATGCGACTCCTGAGTTTATCCCGAATACTGCTACTGATACAGCAATTGCAAGCTCGAAGTTATTGCTTGCAGCAGTAAAGCCTAAGGTCGCAACCTGGGCATATTTTGCTTTTATGGCTTTGCCCATAAAAAATGAAACAAAAAACATAACAACAAAATATATAAGAAGCGGTATTGCAATTCTTACTACATCCATAGGAATTTTTACAATATACTCGCCTTTTAAAGAAAACATGACTACTATCGTAAATAGCAGTGCAACTAAAGTAATAGGGCTGATTTTAGGAATAAATTTTTTTTCATACCATATTTTCCCTTTTAGCTTTACCAGAACAAAACGGGTTATCATGCCTGCAAAAAATGGTATGCCAAGATATATTAAGACACTTTTTGCAACTTCAACTATTGAAACATTGACTACCGTACCCTTTAAACCAAAAAACTTTGGCAGCACCGTTATAAAAATATAAGCATAGGCTGAATAAGCAATAACCTGAAAAATTGAATTAAATGCTACAAGCCCTGCAGCATATTCGGTATCCCCTTTGGCAAGCTCGTTCCAGACAATAACCATAGCTATGCAACGGGCCAGTCCTATCATGATAAGGCCAACCATATACTCAGGATAGTCTCTTAGAAAAATGATAGCCAGAAAAAACATCAGTAGGGGCCCTACTATCCAGTTCTGCACCAGTGACAATAATAAGACTTTATAATTGCGAAATACCTTACCCAGTTCATCATATTTTACTTTTGCCAGGGGCGGATACATCATTAAAATAAGGCCGATTGCTATAGGAATATTAGTTGTGCCTACAGATAATTTAGTTGATAAATTAGAAATATTAGGATAAAAATAACCTATTGCCACGCCAGCTGCCATTGCAATAAATATCCACAAAGTCAGAAAACGATCCAGAACGGGTAATTTTTTTATAACTGATTCTTCCTGAGCCATTTGTAACCTTTCTTTTAAAATAGTGTTCTTTATAAAAAATATATGTTCTAAAACAATAGTATGTTTATAAATTAAACAACATTTTATTAAATTATATTTA
>JAPLCN010000045.1 GCA_026392215.1 Actinomycetota bacterium
CTTTATTTACTTTTAATAAATTCATATTCATTTTAATTATTTAATCAGGCCGATCTATTTATTTATTTTATTAAACCCAGGATAAAGGTTTGGAAATCTTTTAAATTTTTTATCTTTTTAATATATTAAAAATAACCAAATATGACAATATCTATTTTATTTTATATTTTACTTCGTTTGCTTTAAAATTTATTATCAAATGCAAATTTATAAGTTGGAAAAAAATATAAAAAAAATTCTTTTACACACTTGCTGCGCAACCTGTGCCGGCTATCCTTATTTTTTTTTATCTGAAAATTATGATGTCACATTATTCTATTATAATCCTAATATTTATCCTGAAAATGAATATCAGAAAAGATTAAGTGATATAAAAAGATTTTCAGAGAATTCAGGCATTAATTTAACCATTGGTGGGTACAATAATGAATCCTGGGAAAACTACGTAACCGGTCTGGAGGATGAGCCTGAAGGCGGCAGAAGATGTGAAAAATGTTTCAGGTTCAGACTTCAGGAAACAGCTTACGAAGCAAAATCAAATGACTTTGACTATTTTGCCACAACAATGAGCATAAGCCCTCATAAAAACTTTGAACTTATAAATACTATTGGCATGAGCCTGGAAAAATCCTATGGAGTTTCTTATTTTGAATCTAATTTTAAGAAAAAAGACGGTTTCAAAAAAACAATGGAAATAAGCAGGAAGTCAGATTTTTACAGGCAGAATTATTGTGGTTGCAAATATAGCATCAGAAAAAGCAATAATTAATAAAAAAAATGTAAGCCGGTTGAAAATATATTTATCCCAAAATTCCTGCACTATTATTTAAAAGTGCGAGATTCTTAAATATTTACTTAATACATAATTTTCTCAAGCGATAATTTTTAAAAAAGTAGATTATTATTTTTCCTCTTTTTCTTCATCAATTAATGCCTGCTCTTTTTTCTTTGCGTTAAATTTGTTTATCAGGATATTCGCTATAACTAAGGCAACAATGATTGTAAATCCGCAAATTAGATATACTACTTTTATCTGGCCAACATAGGAGCTGTCTATTCTATAGGACTCAATAAATATTCGATACAAAGAATAAATTATAAGGTAAGCATTAAGAATTAAACCATTGGGGTATTTATTGGGGCGTTTTTTAAACCAGTAATGCATAAAAATCAGAATTCCGAATAAAATCAGATTTGCCATAGACTCGTATAAGAATGTCGGATGAAAATACTCTGCATTCATATAATCCGGTGGCCTGTTTTCAGGTGCAATAAAAATTCCTAATTTTGAACTTGTTGGCCGGCCAAATGCTTCCTGGTTGAAAAAATTACCCCATCTTCCAATTGCTTGAGCAATCGCCAAAGCTGGAATTATGGAATCAGCATAAGCCCAGAAATCAATTTTCCTGACCCTTGTAAAAATTATCAACGCAATTATTCCACCGATAACAGCACCCTGGATTGCAAGCCCTCCCTGCCTGTAAGCTAAAATATAAGAAGGGTACTTTGCATAAAAAGACCAGTTAACTACAACGTGAAGCAGTCTGGCGCATATTATTCCTCCGATTATTGCAAAAGGAGCAAAATTAATTATTTCATCTGCTTTCAATTTTCTGTATTTTGCAATGTAATAAGCCAGAACAATTCCAATTACAAGTCCAGCCGCAATAAGAATACCGTACCATCTGATTTCAATTTTCCCAAAAAGGTTAAATGCCACCGGGTTTATGTTCAAAATATCCTCCTGAAATTCAAAGTTAAATTAAATTTAAATAAAATTTGATATAATTAAAAATATATTATTATTTTAATTTAAATTTTTTGCAATCAATTCCAAAATAATTTGCTATAAAAATAATAATGTCCTGTTCCTCCCGTAATAAGAATGTCTGTTTGTATCCTTACAGGGTTTAATTATTTCTCCTGCATGTTTTTAAAAGGGTTATTTTAGTCTTGTTTATATCTCTTCATCAAGCACAAAATAACAAAAAGACACGTTCCAATTGGAGCGCGCCTCTATTTTAAAGATCAGCTTATACCTGCGCAGGTCCGACCGGTTCCTAAGTCTGGATCAAGGCCGATTCTTTCAGCCTTGTGATCAGGATGACGCACAGCGCCAACAATCCAACCAGGATTAGCAGTGAAGGAGTGAACGAACCGTCCTTGCCCTTGAATAATTCCATGCCGTAAATAAAGACCACAGACGCCTGTCCGGCCAGATTGAGCAGCCCGTTGGATGTGCCTTCCGGTGCTGGATACATAATCTCGGCCGCGTACTGGTATCCCACCGGCGCCAGGCTCATCAGGAAGAAGCCCAAAATAAACATGGAACCTATTATCGTCCAGTAGGAACCGGCAAAGATCACTCCGAGCAACCCCGGGATGCCCATGGCCACTCCCACCATCAAGAAAATCTTGCGCTTACGAAGCCTGTCCGATAAGATCGGGATGATGGCCGCGCCGACAATGCCGCCCAGTAAAAGTGCCCCACCCAGATTTCCGGCCTGGGAGATGGTGAAACCTTTCGGCCGCACGATGCTTTCGATCCAGATGGAAATGCCGTTGAAGACACCCATCCCCACCAGAAAGAGCCCCATCAGTATCCAGATATCCTTCATCTTAAGCATTCTCTTCAGCCCGTCCAGCATCAGCGCGCGCGTTTCCCCGCCTGGAGGGCAGGGCGGCGTGGGCGGAGCTTCACGGGTAAATATCACAAATACCAGTACCGTGGCAGCAGCCACAACGCCGTAGATCAGAAGCATAGTCGCGATGCCATATCTTATAAACAGCAGCGGAGAGACCACCTCACCAACCGCGATGCCCAGGAAGCTGGCCACGATCACCAGACCGGAAGCTGTGGCGCGTTCTTTGATCGGAAACCATTTGGCAGCTACCGTGCTGATCGAATTCATCATGAAAGGCTGCGAAACCGCCAACCCCATGGTTGCGATGACCACCAGGGTATAATTAGTGGCAAAAACACCGCGTAGCAGGGCAAAAACGCCCATCATCACCGCACCGATGCTTACCGATTTGCGGTAGCCAATGGTATCCACTATCCATGAGACCGGTATGGAGAGCGGGATGTAAACAATCATGAAGGCCATGGCTAAGAAACCGATTTGCAGGTCGGATACGCTGTAGAACCGGGCGGCTGGCCCTGTTATGGGGGCAAAGCAGATCCACAGCATCTGGATGGCCAGGTTGATGAGCATGAATACACCCAGCACAATCCAACGGTAAGGATATACCTTGTAATTTTTATCGGGCATAATGGCGGTTCTCCTTTGTACTGTTAAACTTGTATAAACCTGGAAGGAAAAATGTAATTTCCATTTTGGCGCCAATTTTTATGATAATTATTTTCTCTTTTTTATTCTTTGAATTTGCAAGGATAAGCACCGGCATGTAAAATTTTTGTGTAAATGGCAAATTCTGTGCAAATACCTGCTTTATACTTTTAGACGCTAAAACAAGTTCTTACAAATTGAATAATATATCAAAAAAATTAGTAACAATCTTTACAATTTTAAAAAACTGAATTATTTTCTATTAAAATTTTAAGATTCCGATATTTGTGGGATTCTTTCAATGCCAAAATTAGAAGGGAAAACACCCGTTGGACATATGTCCATGCATTTCATGCAATTTACGCAATGTTTAAAATAAGCAGAATCAGGAATAAATGTAACTTTTTTATTTATACCTCTGCCTACAAAACCTACTGCATGGTCTCCTTTTACCTCTGCGCAGTATCTGACACATAGTCCACATAAAATGCAATAATTATTTTCTTTTTTAAACCTTGTTCCCCTAAGACCATATTTTTTAGCAAGACTTTTTATTTCATTATTATAAGGAAACATTGCAAGGTACAACTCCACAAGAAGTTTTCTTATCTCTTTAACCTTTGGACTTTCTGAAAATACCTTAAGGCCTTCTTCTGCAGGATAGGCGCATGAGGCAACAATTCTGGTTCTACCTCTTTTTTCTATTTCAACCAGACACAGCCTGCAAGCTCCATATGGCATTAATTTCTCATGATAGCACAAAGTTGGAATATGAATACCTGCTATGTTCGCAGCACTCAGTATTGTGCTGCCTTCATCAACTTCAACTGCAATATTATCAATTAGCAGATTTACCTTATTTTTAGAAGTAACCTTGTTATTTTCAAGATTCATATATTATGCTCCTATCATAAAATTTGTTTCTATTTTATTTATTTGAATCTAATCATTTTAATACAATTTAGAGCAAAAATTGCTCCTTACGATTTAACTTGTAAAAGCCCTGTTTTCTTTACAACAGCACTAAATTTTTGAGGACAAGTATCAATACAGGCACCACACTTTGTGCATATGCTCTGGTTAATTGTATGAGGTTTTTTTGCTTCACCAGAAATTGCACCAACGGGACAAGCTTTTTTACACAATAAGCAACCTGAACATTTATCAGCAATAATCAGATAATTAATGAGCGGCTTGCAAACCATTGCAGGGCAGGAATGATTATAGATATGAGCTTCATATTCATCCCTGAAATATTTTAATGTTGTCAGTACTATGTTCGGAGCTGTTGTGCCTAACGCACATAATGAAGCACCTTCAAGTACTATAGCAAGATCTTGGAGCAGTTGTAAATCTTCCTATCATAAACATAAATAAGTTGTCTTAAACCTTCTCTACAGGGAACACATTTCCCACATGATTCATCAGAAAGAAATTTTAAAAAATAATGGGCAAAATTTACCATACAATCTGATTCATCTAAAACTATCATTCCTCCTGAACCCATCATAGATCCTGCTTTGGTCAATTCATCAAAATCTACATGAAGATCCAGTAGTTGTTCTGGTATAACTCCACCTGAAGGACCACCAGTTTGAACTGCTTTAAATTTTTTATCGCCTTTAATACCTCCACCAATTTTATAAATTATATCCTTTAAAGTAATTCCCATAGGGACTTCTACAAGTCCAGTATTTTTAACTTTTCCAACTAGTGAGAAAATCTTTGTACCGGTACTTGATTTAGTACCAATGCTTGTAAACCAGTCAGCCCCATTTTTTATTATCAATGTAACATTTGCATAAGTTTCTACATTATTAAGATTTGTTGGTTTTCCCCATAATCCGCTGATTGCAGTATGGATATATTTTAACCTTGGCTCACCAACTATTCCTTCAATAGCGGTCATAAGAGCGCTGGATTCGCCTGAAACGAAGGCACCTGCACCTCTGTGAACTTTTATAGTGAAATTAAAACCAGAATTTAAAATATTTTCCCCAAGCAGTCCATAATCTTTTGCCTGCTCGATTGCAATAGATATTCTTGCCTTACATAAATAAATCCCTGATTTGATCCTATAGCATAGGCAGCTATTATTAATCCCTCAATTACACTATGGGGATTCCCTTCTAAAACACTTCTATCCATATAAGCTCCCGGATCACCTTCATCAGCATTGACAATAATATATTTTGGTTCATCTTTAGCACTTTTAGTTGTTTCCCATTTCACTCCAGCGGGAAATCCTCCACCTCCTCTTCCTCTTAGATTTGATTTCTTTATTTCTGCAATAACTTCTTCAGGAGTCATCTGGAGTAAAGCTTTTGCTAATGCCTGATAACCGCCTGTTCTTATATAATCATCTATACTTCTAGGGTCTATTTTTGAATTATTATCTAAGATTATCCTTTGCTGGTATTTATAAAATGGAATATCTGACTCTCTAACAATTGTTGAACCATCATCTTTATAAAGAAGGCCTTCAACCAGTTCTCCCTTCGATGTCTTTTCAAAAATTTCAGGAACATTCTCTTCTTTAACTCCTAAATAACATATTTCATCAGGGTGAATAACTATTATTGGACCTCTTTCACAATAACCATGGCAACCTGTTTTTCGAAGAATTATATTCCTACCATCTTTAGATTTACTATCACCATTTTTTTCAATTTCTTTCTGAAGTGCATAAAAAACAATATCAGATGAATAAGCCTTGCAGCCTGTTCCAGAACAAACTGATATAACAATACTATTGTTTAACTGGGATTGAGATTTAATTGCTTTCTTTTTTAAAATATCTAGCGAATCAATTCTATTCTTAACTGAAACATTCATTTCTCCCTGCCTTTTAAAATCTTAAAATAATAAAAAATAAATTTAATTTAGTCCATTAAATAATTTCTCAATCTCTCTTGTTGATGGATTACTATGATACTTATTATTTAACATCAATACCGGTCCAAGTGCACAACAGCCCAGGCAATTTACAGTATCAAGCGTAAATTTATAATCACTTGTTGTGTCACCAGGTTTTATATTTAAAATATTAATAATTCT
>JAPLCN010000006.1:0-5105 GCA_026392215.1 Actinomycetota bacterium
TAGTGTGTGCGTGGCAGCGCAGTTGCCGGGCGGGTTAAAGTCCCGCTGAACTTTGAATTGGGGAGTTCATATCCAAACTTGGGAGTAATTTCTCAAGGGCTGGCTAAAGCCAGAGGGCGGGGCGTCCGTTGTGAAGCGGAGTCCTAAGGGCTTGAGGAGAAGTACCAGGCCGTAATCAATGGAAGCCATTCTGCTGATGAACCGGTCGGCCAAAGACGGGACAAGGTCGAGCCTGCACTATGGAGGCGAAGGCGTTCCAATTCACCCGTCGCACCAAGGTGTTTGCGGGCGGCATGGTACGGAAGGAAGCTGCGTGACCCACGGAGGCCTTGTATCGTCTGTTAACAGTAAGGCAAGCTATAAGGTAAACCCGAAATGCTTGTTGATGCGGTGCAAGGAGTCGGAGAGCTGTATAGTACTTTAACTGCCGAACAACAGAAACGGCAGGACTGTTCTTAGTGAACAGCCATATTGCAATCTTAAAAAGGTGCAATATGGGGGAAGGCGGCTCACATAGCAAACTTAAATCAAAGGAGTGTTAGTGAGTATGAAACAAGGGAAGGAAAGTTCCTTATGTGAAAGACCCGGAACTTGTGGCAGAGGATACTGATGATGACGGAGAAAGTAAGTACAGGTAAGAAACTCAAGGTACATTCATTAATTGACAAGGTGTATCATCCAACAAATCTGGAAAGGGCTTGGAGGAAAGTCAAGGCCAATAAAGGAGCTGGAGGAATTGACGGGATTTATATGGATGAATTTGAAAAGGTGGCTAAGGAGGAATTAAAAACTCTCCACAAGCACCTTAAAGAAAGAACATATGAGCCGTTACCAGTAAAACGGGTGTACATACCCAAAAGAGGAAAACCGAAAGAGAAACGTCCACTGGGAATACCGACAATCATAGACCGGGTATGCCAACAGGCATTGAAGAACAGGCTGGAGCCGATATTTGAGGAAACATTTAACGACTGCAGTTTTGGCTACAGACCGAAACGCTCTCCTCACCATGCTATGAAGAAAATATGGCAGGAAATAAAACAAGGGAATGAATGGATAGTTGATGGAGACCTACGCGACTACTTTGGAACAGTAGACCATGAAATATTAATTGATATGGTTGCTGAAAAAGTAAGTGACGGAAGAATTCTTTTCCTAATCAGGCAAATGCTAAAAGCTGGGTATATAGACAAGAAACGCAGATATGAAACCAAAGCTGGAACTCCGCAGGGAGCGGTAATTAGTCCTTTGCTAAGTAATATTTACCTGACACCATTTGACAATGCCATGACAGAGAAGGGATTTAAGCTCACTCGTTTTGCCGATGATTGGCTGATTGTCTGCAAAAGTAAAGCAGAAGCTGAAAAGGCGTTAAAAACGGCTAAAGAAGAGCTGGAAAAACTCGGTCTGACTCTTAACCAGAATAAAACACGAATAACCAACATAAAATGGGGATTTGTGTTTCTGGGATACAAAATCAAGCAGGGGAAAGGCTTGAAACTACCAAAAAGCATAGTTAAAACAGCGGCTAATGCACTTAATCTTTATGCCTTTCCTTCGGATGAATCAATAAAGAGATTTATGGATACAATCCGGCAGAGAACAAAAAGGAAAATACCCGTTACCTTTAAGGAACTAGTTGACATTATTAACCCGGTTATTCGAGGATGGGGAACGTATTACCACAAGGCAAATGTACGAAAGCTATTTAACAGGCTTGATAGGTGGATAATCAGACGGCTCTGGAGTCACCGCTATAAAAAGTGGAGAAATGCCGGCTGGAAAAAGTACCCGGCGAAAAGGCTTTATGAGGAATTCCGACTGGTTAACCTTATTCAATTAATACCTGGTCTTGAGAGAAAACCTGCGCAAAAATTAGCATTGCTATGAGAAAGCGGATTGCGGGAAAACCGCACGGTCCGTTTGTTCGAGCGGACGGAGGGAGGCTAAGGCCAACCTCCTCCGACTCTACAGCTAAGAACTGGAGTAATGTCCGGGGAGCAAAGGGGCCCTATTGTTAAACAGTCTTTTGACTAAAATGGGAGGCAGGGACGAGATGATAAAGGCGTCTATAAATCTGCAGGAACTAAAGAGAAAGATATACCTAAAGGCGAAGTCTGAAAAGACATGGAGCGTCATGGCTTCGGTTGGAACAGGTGGAGTAGAGCTTGGTTTAAGGTAATACCAAGCTTAAAAGCGCTGCCAATCCGATAGGTCAAGCCCAGTTCGGGAGATCCGAACGCTGGGTTTGACGTGGCGGGAGCTGGAAACGTACTGAAATAATTCAGTGGCGCGCCAGTTCTCGACCCTACTTAAAGGGATTATTAAATTTGAAAGACCTGTTTAGTAATTAAATAATATTTGCCTAGTTGCTCACTAATTTAATATTATAGTAAAGTTGATAAGCTTAAATAAAGATATTTTTATACTTAGTTATTCAGAACAATCTAAAAGATTTATCAGCAAGGATTATAAGTTTAATTATAAATATTTTTATAGTTATTGTTTACCACAAAAGAATTGTCTTCACCAAATTGGTAAAAGAAGGATGCTTTACAAAGACCTTGACATGCTATAAGACAAGTGATAATAATATACATGAACAGTATTATCAATATAGGCACTTGCTCAACAATGGGGTGATTTTAACTTGCGAATAATTATTAAAAATACATCTAAGGAGCCAATTTATGAACAGATTAAAGAACAAATCAAGGAGGCTATCCTTAGTGATGAACTAAGCGAAGGAGATATGCTCCCATCCATCAGGCAGCTTGCCAGGGATTTAAAAATCAGTGTGATCACTACGACAAGAGCCTATACTGATTTGGAGCAGGAAGGTTTTATAGCGATTCAACAAGGCAAAGGATGTTTTGTTTTGCCTAAAAATAGTGAGATTGTTCATGAGCAACTACTCCGAAAGATAGAGGATAGTTTTTTAACGGCTGTCAATGCTGGAAAGATTGCCAAATTATCTCATAATGAATTAATAAATATACTGGAATTTATAATGGAGGAGAATCGTTATGAATAACGTTATTGAGATTAAAAACCTTTGCAAGAATTATAAAGATTTTTCACTAAACAATATTTCCTTTTCTTTACCGACTGGCTATATCATGGGGTTTGTCGGCCAAAACGGCGCGGGCAAAACCACTACGATTCGTCTGATCCTGAATATGACTGACCGAACCGGCGGCGATATTAAAATATTTGGTATGGACAATATTAAGGACGAGCAAAAAATCAAGCAGGATGTTGCCGTTGTTTTTGACGACATTTATTTCGTCAAAAACTGGACGGTGTATGAAGTCGAGAAAGCTCTTAAAAGTTTCTATGTCAACTGGAGCAGCACCTTATACAGCCAATATGTGAGCAGCTTCCATCTGCCGGTGGATAAAAAAGTGAAAGATCTGTCCCACGGTATGAAAATGAAGCTAATGCTTGCTGTTGCTATGTCTCATGAAGCGAAGCTGCTGATTCTTGATGAACCGACAAGCGGGCTTGATCCCGTTGCCCGTGATGAGCTTCTTGAAATATTGAGCGCGTATATCTCCGACGGACAGAAAAGCATACTATTTTCAACGCATATCGTATCGGACTTGGAAAAAATTGCGGATTATATCACTTTAATTGACAAAGGCAATCTGTTTTATACCGGAACAAAGGACTACCTGCTGGAAAGCTTTTTTGTAATAAAGGGCGGCCCGGATGATCTGACAAATCCTCTGCGTGAAAAAATTATCGGGCTTACGAAAAATAATACAGGATTTTCAGGGTTGATGCCGGCTTCCGAGATGAAACATTTATCCAAAGAAATTATTACAGAAACACCCTCCATAGAGGAGATTTTAGTATGTATAAGTAAAAGGGAAGGAAACCATGGGTAATGTTTTAAAATCAATAAGATTGGATAATTATATTTTAAAGGCATATTATAAAGCATTTATAGTAGTTTACGTGATTGCAATCATTATCGGAATAATCGCAAAGATACCAGCTTTAACAGTTGCGATCGTTGTGGTTATTACGGCACCTTTTATTGGTACATATTTTTCTGTATACGAAAAAAACAACCTAAGTAAGCTGTATGGAATTTTGCCACTTGGAAAATTTGAAGTCGTTATAGGCAGATATTTATATGCCTTGTTTCTCAGCATTATAAATGGAATTGTTTCAGGAATTTTAGCATATATAATTTCACTTTTTCTCAATAAAGGAATGGATCGTCTCACTTTCATAACCTATTTATCTGCTTCTTTTCTTTATTTTTGCCTATTTATTGCAGTTCAGTTTCCGATATATTTTAAATATGCTTTTTCCAAGGTTTATATATTTTCTAATTTGCCATTTTACCTTGTTTTTGTTATTGGCGCTTATATTCTTAATAAGACCGACATTCTTAAAAGTCTAAGTCAAATTATTCAGTATTTTACTTCTCATCAGAATATGATTTGGGTGACAGGAATCGGGTTGGGGTTAATTCTGCTTATTATTTCATGTCCTTTGTCATACTTAATCTATAAAAAAAATGAGCTATGAAACAAGTTCAATGTTTGCATGCTAATATGTAAATGTTCCACAATATAGAGGAGATTATTTTATGGCTAGTCTTTCATCTGATAAACCATCAAATCGTCTGCTCTTCATCGATAATCTGCGTGTAGCCCTTGCAATTCTGGTTGTTTTGCATCATCTGCCTATAATCTAGAGGGCTAACAGAAGAGAAAAGGGAGAGTTTGTAAGGGGGCTTAATATCCCATTTTATATTTATAATAAAAATATTTATACAGAACAAGTTAAGATAAAATAAAATCTCATTTCAATAATTCTTCTAAAAATCATCAAATTAAACTTCTTTAATTCTGCAACAAATTTTATTTCTTTTAAATTCCTTTGATAATTTTACATAAATGAGGCAGGTTGGTCAGTTTGGCTGCTGCACAGGTTGGCTGGCCACCATACGCAATGTTAGAACCAGATTATTGAGCTTAAGTGAGGATATTTTATACCAGAATTGAGCTTATAAGAATAATTTATTCTATTAAATAAATTCCACTAAAATAAATTTTATATTTTACCCTAGAAGAAGTAAAATATATTTG
>JAPLCN010000006.1:5150-5498 GCA_026392215.1 Actinomycetota bacterium
ATTTAGAGGCTATGAAGCTTACTTTATTATGTGGGCGCTTTAAAAGTAAGCAGAGCCAATGGCGAAACCGACTAAATGGGTCGGTTTTTGTATTTTAAAAGGCAAATAATACTATAGGAGGTGAGAAAATGCAGGCTTATATTTTAATTACCACGGATGCAGGAAAGGTAATGAGTGCATTAGCTGAAATTAGAACAATAGAAGGTGTAAAAAGTGCTCATGCAACAATTGGACCTTACGATATTATCGCATTTGTTGAATTTGAGAATCCAAGTGATCTTACAAGTTTAATCGTTGATAAGATTCAAAAAGTTGGAGGAGTTTCAAGAACACTTACCTGTATAGCAA
>JAPLCN010000196.1 GCA_026392215.1 Actinomycetota bacterium
GGGGTCACATGAGCTAATAGTTAAATAGTTATTGGTGATTAACTTAAGTTTTTTTGTAAATTTTCAAGTTTTATATGCTCAAAATTTTATAATTTTTTAAACTTCAGTGAATTGTTCACCAGAAATTAATTAAATTAAAAATAATTTCATAATTTAATTATAAATTTAAATTCTTCAGTAATGCCGGAACATGTTTTTCCCAGCCAAGCGCCTGGATATGGACACCCTGAACAAACGGCTTAACTTTTTCAATTAATTCTGTAGTGATTTCAAGCATAGCCGTAACCTTATCCTGGGTTGCTGCCATTTTCTTAATTATTGAATCTGGAACATTAACCCCGGGTACGAACTTATTCATATAATTAGCCATTTTTTCTGATTTAAGTAAAATTATTCCGGCAAGTATCGGAACTTTAATATCCAGCTTTTGAACTCTTTCCATAAACTTTTCAAAAGAAACTGCATCAAATATTACCTGCGTCTGGAAAAACTGTGCCCCTGCATCAATTTTTTTCTGCATCTTTAATAGCTGAAGCTCCAGGGCAGGCCTGGTATCTGCCCCGGGATTAACAGCTGCACCTTTAAAAAAGGTCGGCTTGCCTTTTAATTCCTTACCTGCCAGGTCAACTCCGCTTTCAAGTTTTTTCATAGTCCACAGCAGGCTTACTGAATCCAGATCGTAAACCGGTTTTGCTTGAGGATGATCACCGACAGTTGTGTGGTCGCCTGTTAAAGAGAGCACATTTCTTATACCTAAAACGTAAGCGCTCAGTAAATCAGATTGAAGTGCAAGCCTGTTTCTATCTCTGCAAGTAATCTGGAATATCGGCTCTATTCCTAGTCCGATTAAAAGGTGGCTTGTTGCAAGAGAACCCAGCTTCATTACTGAACTTTGAAGGTCAGTTACATTTACAGCATCAACCTTACCCTTTAAAATTTGTGCAGTATCTTCTACTTCTTTGATATCAGTCCCTTTTGGCGGGCCTATCTCACAAGTAACTGCAAATTTTCCATTTTCAAGAGATTTCTGAAAGTTTGTTTTTTCTGCTTCAGCATTAGCAGCAATATTTTCTGTAATATTTTTTTCCATTAATCCTCCAACATAGTGTAGCAAGTAAATGTACTCAATTATAAATAGGTAAATTATAATATTGTTTTTTTTATTATTAAAGAAAAACATGGTGTTTGTAAAATTTTATTTAATATTGCACAATTAAATAAAAGCAAATAAAAAAATTATTGGAGTTTATCTTATGCTTAAATCTAATGACGGGCAAGATTTTAAGAGATACGTTGTAATGGATTATTTGTCTGATGTCTTGATAAGGGCTTATGGCAAAAGTATAAAAGAACTTTTTGAAAATGCTGCAGAAGGAATGTTTTCTTTGATTATTGATATTGAAAGTATTGAAAAAAAATTTGAAAAGAAGATGAAAATCAATCTAAGGGAGAAGATAGGTTTAGAAGATTTATTAATAATCTGGCTTGAAAAAATTTTATATTTAAATGAAGTCAACGATTTGATTTTTTCAGAATTTAAGATTATTGATTTGATAAATAATGAAAGTGAAAGCAGGATTTCAGCATTACTGAAAGGTGAAAAAATTAATCTTAAAAAACACGAAATTTTTTTACAAATCAAAGCTCCGACTTACCACAATCTTTTTATAAAACAAGACAATGAAGCAGGCATTTTTACTGTAGATATTGTTTTTGATGTTTAATTATGGTCACAGCTTTTTAAGGAGGAAAATAAATTGAAAGAATACGAAATAAAAAAAATATCAGACTATAAGTGGGAACTGCCTTTAAATAAAGATTTTAAAATGAGAGTCCCGGGAATAATTTTTTCTGATAAAGAGCTTCTTGAGCATGCGTCACAAGAAGAAACTCTGGCACAGGTAATAAATGTTGCCACTATGCCAGGTATTGTAAATGCTTCTTACGCGATGCCGGACATCCATTATGGTTATGGCTTTCCGATTGGAGGAGTTGCTGCATTTGATATGGATGACGGAGTTATTTCCCCCGGAGGAGTGGGATTTGATATTGCGTGTGGAGTCAGGCTTCTTCGCTCTGATCTGGAATATAAGGATATTGAAAAAAAGATGGAAAATCTGATGGGAAATATCTTTACGAGTGTGCCAAAAGGCATTGGGACAAAAGGCAGAATAAAACTGACCGAAAGAGAAATTAATCTTATTTTTAAAAATGGCGCTGTCTGGGCAATAAACAATGGATATGGAGATGAAGAAGATAAATACCATATTGAGGAAAATGGCTGTATGGCTGGAGCCGAACCTTTAAATGTCAGCAGGGAAGCAATTGTAAGAGGCTTTGAACAGGTTGGCTCACTTGGTTCGGGAAATCACTTTATTGAAGTGCAAAAGGTTGATGAAATATATAATAAGGCTGCTGCAAAAAGAATGGGCTTAAGTGTTGGCCAGATAACTGTAATGATACATTCAGGCTCAAGAGGGCTTGGCCATCAGATATGCAGCGATTATCTTAAAGTAATGCAAAGCGCTTCCAAAAAATATAATATAATTTTGTCAGACAGACAGCTGGCTTGTGCTCCAATAAACTCGCCTGAAAGCATTAAATATTATTCTGCAATGGTTTGTGCAGTTAATTTTGCGCTTGCAAACAGAGAATGTCTTGCCCACTGGGTCAGGCTTGTTTTTGAAAAAATGTTCAATAAATCTTATAAAAAATTAGGCATGGATTTGGTTTACGATGTTTCACATAATGTTGCAAAGTTTGAAACTCATGATGTTAACGGCAAAGAAAAAAAATTATGTGTCCACAGAAAAGGTGCGACACGTTCATTTGGCCCTGGTTGCCATGGGATTCCGGATGACTATAAGGATTTGGGACAGCCGGTTATAATACCTGGTGATATGGGAAGATATTCATATGTTTTGCTTGGAACAAAAAAAGCAATGCATGAAAGCTTTGGGTCAACCTGCCATGGAGCAGGAAGGCTGCTTTCAAGAACAAGTGCAAGAAAGAAAGTCAATGGAAAAGAGCTGCAGAGAGAACTTTTTGATTCCAAAGGCATAATAGTATTAGCTGACAGCATGTCAAGCATTGCTGAAGAAGCGCCTATAGCGTATAAGGATGTAAAAAATATTGTAGATATTGCAGAAAAAGCGGGGTTATCTGAAAAGGTGGCAAAATTAGTCCCGCTTGGTGTAATAAAAGGTTAAGCCAGATAAAATTAATGCCCTTCAGTTAATGCTTTAATAAATATTCCCAGATAACAAAGAAAAACCGGTGCGATACTTATAATGGTTAATTTTAAACCTTGTGATAAATGACTGGATTTTCTTGACACTCTGATGCTTTTCTTTTTTATTTATAACTGGTTCAAGTGCTTAATAATTTTTATAATAAAAAGACGGTTATATATATATTAAAACTGGTTTATATTTAAATAAATCTTTAAAACAATGTTTTTGGATATTTCAGTTTTTAGATTCGCCAAAAAGTATAAAAATAGTAAAAATAAAATAAATTTTCTTATTTTTCTTAAAATATTATTAAAAATTTAAATATTTACGTTAATTTATCAAAAATTATGAAAATATAATTAATTTTAACGGAAAAATTAATTTTTATATAAAATAGTGATATAATTTATTAAAATTAAAATTTATATGACAAAAAATGAAAAAATTAATTAGTTTCTGGTGGACAATTCATTAAAGTTTAAAAAATTATGAATTTTTGAGCTTATAAAACTAAAAGATTTAAAAAATAACTTAAATTAATCAACAGGAACTAATTAAGGTTAATAAATAATACTAGTTTATTGATTAAAAAAATTTCTAAAATAAAGATCATTATTAAAAATAAGGATATATGAGGCAAAAAATGAGAGGAATAAACATACTTACCGAATTTTCCCAGAGGGCAGGCGAAAAAATTGATGGCCAAAGCATTAAGATAGATGATACTTCACTTAGAGATGGAGAGCAGACTGCAGGAGTAGTTTTTGCAAATGAAGAAAAAATACATATCGCAAAGATGCTTGATGATGTAGGAGTTCATCAGATAGAAGTTGGAATACCTGCAATGGGAGGAGATGAAAAGGCAGCAATAAAAAAAATTGCTTCCATGGGCCTTAACTGCAGCCTGCTTGCATGGAACAGGGCAGTTATTTCCGATCTTGAAGACTCTGTTGAATGCGGAGTTGATTCTGTTGCAATTTCCATTTCATCTTCAGATATTCACATAGAACAGAAATTAAGAAAAACCCGTGAATGGGTTTTGGAAAGTGTAAGAAACGCAGTTGATTATGCTAAAAAGTATAATTTATATGTTTCAGTAAATGCAGAAGATGCATCAAGAACTGATATGGAATTCCTGCTGCAATTTGCCAGAAATGCCCGTGATGCCGGTGCAGACAGGCTAAGATATTGTGATACTTTAGGGATAATGGACCCTTTTGAGACATTCATGAGAATCAAGACAGTCCGCGACATTATAGGCATAGATATTGAAATGCACATGCATAATGATTTCGGGATGGCTATTGCAAATTCAATTGCCGGAATCAAAGCTGGAGCAAAATATGTCAATACAACAATAAACGGACTTGGGGAAAGGGCAGGCAATGCTGCATTTGAAGAGCTTGTAATGGCATTGAAATATATTGAAGGAATTGATTTAGGATTTAATACCAAAAAATTCAGAGATCTTTCAGAGTATGCAGCAATAGCTTCTGACAGGAGCATCCCGGCATGGAAACCTATAGTAGGAGCAAACATTTTTGTATTTGAAACTGAAAACAGGGTAAAACTATACACTGCAAACCACAGAAATTATGAGCTTTATGATCCTGAGGACGTAGGCCTGGATACAAAAATAATTATCGGGAAATATTCAGGTATGTTTTCTCTAAATTCAAAACTTAAGTCACTGGGATATAATTTTGAAGAAAAACAAATTGCTGAACTTCTTGAAATATCAAGGGCTAAGGCAATTTCGTTAAAGAGATCCTTGTTTGACAGCGAGATAATTGAAACATGTGAGTCATATATAAAAGGCAATTAGTTTTACATGATAAAAAAAATTGATTTTAATAATTTTGAATGGCTTTTAATTTTTAGCAGTTTTTGATTTAAATATAAAGGAGTGGAAATGTGTGCTGATAATATAAATAAAAGTGTTAATATAATTGATTCAACTCTAAGAAGCGGAGAGCAAACTGCAGGAGTAGTATTTTCTAAAAATGAAAAAATCAGGATAGCAAGGATTCTTGATGAAATTGGTGTGCCGGAGCTTGAAGTAGGAGTTCCGTCAATTGCAGAATCTGAAAGAGAAACAATCCGGGGTATACTGAAATTAAATCTGAACTGCAAAATTTTTGGTTATTGCGAGGCAGACCCTAAAGAAATTGCTTATTGTGCGGAATGCGGCTTAAAAAATGTGGTTATTACTGCTTTTACTTCAGATGATCAAATTAAGGAAAAATATGAAAGAAGTAAAAGCAATCTTATTTCCAAGTTAAAAGATACAATAAAGGAAATTAAAAACAACAATATGAATTTCATCATTAGCGCAGAAGACGGAACCAGGGCTGATTTGGAACTAATACTTCAGATAATCCATATTGCTAAAAACAAAGGGGCTTTAAGAGTCAGGATTTGTGACAGTGTTGGAGCATTTGATCCGTTTAAAACATTTTTAAGAATAAATACTATATTGTCCACGGTTGATTTTCCACTGGAAGTGCATACAAAAAATAACTTTGGAATGGCAACTGCAAATGGCCTTGCTGCAATAAGAGCAGGTGCAACAAGCATAATGACAGCAGTAAACGGACTTGCAGAAGGCACCGGAAATGCTGCTTTAGAAGAAATAGTTATGGCTTTAAAATATCTTGAAAATATTGATCTTGGTATTAAGACTGCAAGGTTCAGAGAATTATCTGAATATGTTGCCAAGGCTTCAGCAAGAGCTATACCGATATGGAAAGCAATTGTAGGAACCAATGTTTTTGCCCATGAGTCAGGGATTCATGCAGATGGAGTTTTAAAGAATCCAAGAAATTATGAAGCGTTTGAACCGTCAGAAGTCGGGCTTACAAGGCAGATTGTTGTAGGCAAGCATTCCGGTTCACATACAATACTCCATAAATTCAAAGAATTCGGAATTGACCTTACCGATAGTGAAGCTAATGAGATACTTGCACTTACCAGGGCAATGTCAGTTGACTTAAAAAGGCCATTATTTGATAAGGAGCTGATGTACATCTACAGAGACTATTTAGAAAGCAAAAAAAACATTCAGGAAGAAATGGATACACCCGATTAATTCTTAATGACTTATTTCAAGCATAAAATTTTAAGGAGGATTTTTTGGATAAGACAATTTCAGAAAAAATTATAAGCAGTCATGCCGGAAGGGATGTTTACAGCGGAGACATTGCTGTTGTTGATGTGGATGTAGTAATGGCACAGGATGGCACAGGTCCGCTTGCAGTAAGCCAGCTTAAAAAGATGGGCTTTGAAAAAGTAAAAAACCCGGCAAAGTCAATTTTTTTTATAGACCATGCTGCCCCAAGCCCAAGAAAAGAGCTTTCAAACACACATGCAGTTTTAAGGCAGTATGCAGAAAATGCAGGAATGGTTTTAAGTGACGTAGGAGAAGGTGTTTGCCACCAGATACTTGTTGAAAATTTTGCTTCACCAGGGGATATAGTAATCGGTGCAGATTCCCACACCTGTACTTCGGGAGCTTTGGGTGCTTTTTCTACAGGAATGGGTTCAACAGATATAGCTGTTGGATTTGCGCTGGCTAAAACATGGTTAATGGTTCCTCAAACAATTAAGGTTAATTTTAACAATATTCCTTCAAAGGGAGTTTATGCCAAAGATTTAATAATTTATCTTATTGGAAAAATTACCGCAGAAGGCGCAACTTACAAGACACTTGAATTCAGCGGAAGTTTTACAAAAAATATGACAATTGATGACAGGTTTACTATTTCAAATATGGCTGTCGAGGCTGGCGCCAAAGCCGGTCTTTTTGAAAGCGATGAAATTACAAAAAGATTTCTAAAATCTCAAGGCAGGGGAAATGATTTTAAGGAAGTCTTCGCAGATAAAAACGCAAGTTATGAGCAGGTTATAGATATAGACTGCTCAATGCTTGAGCCAATAATTTCAATGCCGTATACAGTTGATAATGTCTGTTCTGTCAGCAAAATTGAAAAAATTAAGATAGACCAGGTGTTAATAGGCACTTGCACTAATGGCCGGCTGGCTGATTTAAAAATAGCTTCTGATATTTTAAAAGGTAAAAAAGTAAATAAAAATGTCAGACTTATAGTTGTTCCTGCTTCAAAAAAAGTATATCTGGAAGCTCTTAAAGAAGGAATTATTGAGGCGCTTATAGAAAGCGGAGCTGCCATACAATCTCCAGGATGCGGACCATGTGTGGGTGTCCATCAGGGAATATTAGGAGATGGAGAAGCCTGTCTTTCAACGCAGAACAGAAACTTCAAAGGAAGAATGGGAAATCCCGATTCATTTATTTATCTTTCTTCACCTGCAACGGCAGCTTACAGCGCCATAAAAGGATATATCTCTGATGTAAGGGAAATTTTGTAACGGCGATTGCACTTAAGTTTGAAAATTTATAATTAAAAAAGATTTATATATGGAAGAGTAAAAAATGGCTGAACAAAAAAATACAACGCAAAAAATTTTAAAAGGGAAAAGCTTTAAATTCGGAGATGACATCTCAACTGACTTGATAGCTCCCGGAAGGTATTTCCATTTAAGGTCAAACCTGCCTGAACTTGCAAGGCATGTTCTTGAAGATGCAGACACAGAGTTTGTCCGCAAAGTCAAGCAGGGAGATTTTGTTGTTGCAGGAAGAAACTTCGGGCTTGGCTCTTCAAGAGAGCATGCTCCAATTATTATTAAACTTGCTGGAGTTGGCGCTGTGCTTGCCAAGTCCTTTGCAAGAATATTTTTCAGAAACAGCATAAATATAGGATTACCTGTCCTGATTTGTGATACTGATAAGATAAGCGAAAATGATGAGCTTGAAATTGATTTGAGCAAAGGTATTATTAGGGACATAACTAAAAATATCGAGCTTGGCTTTAAAGCTCTTCCCGATGTAATGATTAAATTATTAAATGATGGCGGTTTAGTTGAACATATAATAAAGAATAAAGGGTTTAATCTATGAAACACATAATAACTTTAATACCCGGGGATGGAACAGGCCCGGAAATTTCTGAAGCAACTGTTAAAGTAGTCGAAGCTACCGGAGTTGATATAGAGTGGGATATAAACAACGCCGGTGCGGAAGTATACGAAAAAGAAGGCACCGTTCTTCCTGAAAACGTGCTCAAGTCTCTTAGAAAAAATAAAGTTGGAATAAAGGGTCCTATTACAACACCGGTCGGAAAAGGTTTCAGAAGCGTCAATGTTGCAATGAGAAGAATTTTTAATTTATATGCATGTATAAGGCCATGTAAAAGCTATCCCGGCGTTAAATCCAGATATTCAAATCTTGATCTCGTTATTGTAAGGGAGAACACAGAAGATTTATATGCAGGCATAGAATTTGAACTGAACAAGCCTGAAACTCTTGAGTTAATTGATTTCATAAAAGAGAAAAAGGATATATCAATAAAAAAAGATAGCGGCATCAGCATTAAGCCAATATCTGTTTCCGGCTCTGAAAAAATCATTAGATATGCTTTTGAATATGCTAAAAAAAATGGCAGAAAAAAAGTAACAGGAGTTCATAAAGCAAATATTATGAAATATTCAGACGGGCTTTATCTGGAGGCGTTCAGGCGGATTGCTGCGCAGTATCCGGAAATTGAATCAGAAGACAGAATTGTTGACAACATGTGCATGCAGCTGGTTCAAAAGCCTGAAATTTATGATGTACTTGTTCTGCCTAATCTTTATGGAGATATAATTTCCGATTTGGCTGCCGGGCTAGTGGGCGGGTTAGGTGTTGCGCCGGGAGCAAATATTGGTGATGAAATTGCTTTATTTGAAGCAACGCATGGAAGCGCCCCAAAATACAAAGGTTTAAATAAAATTAACCCGACTGCTATGATGCTGTCAGCAGTTCTGATGTTAAAACATATTAATGAAGGCAAAGCTGCTGATATTCTTGAAAAAGCTATTGCTGCTGTTATCAGTGAAGGCAAATATGTTACTTATGATTTAAAATTAAACAGAGACGATCCTTCGGCGGCAAGTACAAGCGAAATGACAGAGGCGATCATAAGAAAAATAAAAGAATTGTCATAAAAATATATAAGTACCATAATAATTTTGTTTTATGTATTTTTTAATTTGATTGGAGGATTAATTTTGGACTTACGCAGCAAGCTAATCAATTTGCAGGAGCAGGGAATTAAAATAAAAATTGGCATTGTCGGAGTCGGACAGATGGGAAGCGGCCTTTTGGCTAATATAAGCAATATTCCCGGAATGGAAGTTTCAGCTGTTGCTACAAAAGATATAAGCGCAACACTTAATTTTGCAAAAGAAGCCGGTTACAAGGAAAAAAATATAATTATTTTTGATGCAGACGGTTTTTCTGAAGGGATGAATCTGAAAGAAGATGTATTGGATCTGAGAAAATCAAAATCAGGGCAGGGCAGGATTGAACAGATCAATAAGGTTGATCTTGAAGGCAAGCTGGTTATCACAAATGATGCTTCAGTAATTCCTGCCATGAAAGACATCGACGTTGTTATTGATGCTACCGGAAAACCTGAAGTGGGAGCATTTATTTCATTTAATTCAATAATAAATAAAAAGCATGTAGTAACACTGAATGTTGAAGGCGATGTTACAATCGGCCCGATACTCAGAAAACTGGCATTAAGCGCTGATGTTGTCTATACTGTTTCTGCAGGTGATGAACCTGCTGCTGCAAAAGAGCTTTTTGATTTTGCAACTTCGCTTAATTTAAAAGTAGTGGCTGCGGGCAAAGGGAAAAATAACCCTTTGGATAAGTATTCAAATCCTGAAACGCTTAAAGATTTTGCAAAAAGCAAGGGGTCCAATCCATATATGATGACATCTTTTGTTGATGGAACAAAGTCCATGATAGAAATGGCCTGCCTTTCAAATGCAACGGGGCTCGTTCCTGACATAAGAGGCATGCATGGCCCAAAAGCAGACATTAAAGAGCTGGTTAATGTTCTTATACCAAAAAAAGATGGGGGAATATTGTCAAAAACCGGTGTTGTAGATTATGTTACCGGCGATTTGGCGCCCGGAGTTTTTCTTATTTATACAACTGATTCTAAAATTGTAAGACGGGATCTGCAGTATCTGAAAAATGGCAGCGGGCCTTATTTTTTAATATATCGTCCATACCATCTTGCCAGCATTGAAACACCTATTTCTGTTGCAAAAGCATTTCTATATAATGAATCTACTATCGAACCTGGTTTCGGGTTTGTTTCAGAAGTGATGGCTTGCGCTAAGAAGGATTTAAAGCCTGGAGATATTCTTGATGGGATCGGGGGGTATACATGCTATGGATTGATAGAACTCCATGAGATAACTAAAAAGGAAAAATTTTTATCAATGGGTATCAGCGAAGGCTGTGTTGTAAAACGAAAATTGTCCAAAGATGAGCCGATAAAATATGTTGATGTTGAAATTAATACAAACTCCTTTCTGGTTAATTTAAGAAAAATTCAGGACCTTCAAATAGGTTAATGTGTAATTGTTTTTAGCATTTATTTGTAGCTTAATTTATAATATAAAAAAATATATAAACGTAAATTAAAAGGATAGGATTTTGAACGATCTTCCTGACATATTTAACAGGTTCAGCCACGAAATAGACTGCGAGATGAAGTCAATAATAACCGAAGGGAGCCTTCCGCTGTATGAAATGTTAAGGTATCATATGGGATGGATAGATGAAAAAGGTAATCCCGGGAACTTTAACAAAGGTAAATTTTTAAGAGCAACTTTATGCATGTTAGCTTGCATATCAACCGGCGAAGACTATAAAAAGGCGCTGCCTATTGCTGCGGCAATTGAACTCATACATAATTTTTCTTTAATTCATGATGACATCCAGGATAATGACATGCAAAGAAGGCACAGGCCTACTTTATGGTATCTATGGGGCAAGCCTCAAGCAATAAATGCCGGAACCACAATGAAGGTTCTTGCTAATTTGGCTATTTTAAAATTGCAGGGATACAATGTTTTATACAGCAAGCAGATAGAAGTTTTTAAAATTCTAAATGAAAGCTGCCTTAAAATGCTTGAAGGGCAATACCTGGATATCAGTTTTGAGGATAAATTTGATGTAAATCCCGAGGACTACATAACTATGATTGAAAAAAAGACAGCCGCTCTCATAGAAGGGGCTATACTTATAGGGGCTGTGTTAAATCTTGATTTTAAAGATATTATTCCTTTCAAAGTATTTGGGAATTATCTGGGAATAGCATTTCA
>JAPLCN010000030.1 GCA_026392215.1 Actinomycetota bacterium
ATTTTTATAATCTACGTTTACAATATCAATATTTTTGTCAACTAATCCTTCTAAATCATCAATATTTTCCTTTACAGTAAAAATTACTTTCTGACCACTTTTTAGCTTTAATACCTTTTCCAGCTGCCCGACTCTGATTTTAGGGCCTTGCAGATCAAGTAAAATCGCAGTGTTCTTATTATGATGCGAAGCAATAGATCTTATATTGTTTATTGTTTCAGTTATCTCTTCCAGTGTGCTATAGGACGTATTGATTCTGGCAATATCCATTCCCCCCAAAATCAATTTTTCCAGTATTTTATGAGGTTTGCTTGAGGGTCCTATAGTACAAATTATTTTAGTTTTTTTAAGCATAATTTATTTAAGTAAATTCATAGTTTTAACAGTTATAATAAATCCAGGCTGGAGATAAAATTGTCTGGTTGGTTTGTAAGCCTCTGAAATAACATCCTGATTTTCATTAAAAATAAGGAACTTTACAGAGTTGGTCCCAAGATCCAAAAACTCCTATTAAGCCTTTGATAGCTGCCTCCTGATATTTTAGATTATTCAGTTAATTTTACTAAATTTTATTTTATAGTTAATATAAAAAATTAGGTATTTATTTTATTGAAATTATATATTTTATTTTTTTAATAGGAATATATTTATTAAAATTTTATACTTATAACTTATTTATTTAATAAACAGGGAATTTAATTTTAAAATCGTCTGTTTCTAAAAAAAATGCCAGAAAAAAAAATTGCAAAAGTTAAATTAAAATCCGGCAAGGAAAGATCAATCCTGCGTTTCCATCCATGGGTATTTTCCGGAGCTATTAAGGAAATTGAACCTGGAATTGGTGAAGGCGATATAGTAGAAGTTTTCAGCAGTGGCAACAGATATCTTGCCACAGGCCATTACCAGCCAAGCTCCATTGCGGTAAGACTGTTTACTTTTTTAAAACAAGATATAAACGAAGATTTCTGGAAGAAAAAGCTTGTAGATGCAATAAACTTAAGGGAAAAACTTGGCTTTTTTAACAATGAAAATCTTAATGTTTTCCGCCTTATAAATGCGGAAGGGGATGGTTTTCCGGGGCTGATTATTGATTATTATAATGGAACACTTGTTTTTCAGGCTCATTCTGCCGGGATGTATCTGCATCTGGAACTGTTTAAAAAACTCCTTATAGAACTGCTAGGGCATAAACTGAAAGCCATTTATGATAAAAGCAGCGCAGCATTACCACATAAAGCACAACTTAAAACTGAAGACGGCTTTATTTTTGGGAAAGCCAGCGAAATAATCGTTAACGAGTATGGCAATAAATTTTTTATAGATGTTATTGAAGGCCAGAAGACTGGTTTCTTTATTGACCAGCGTGAAAATCGCTCTTTGCTTAAAAATTTCTGCAAGAAAAAGAAAGTTCTAAATACTTTTTGCTACTCCGGAGGATTTTCGGTTTATGCATTAGAAGATGGTGCGACTATGGTCCATAGTGTCGACAGTTCTATGAAAGCAATTGATCTTACTGATAAGAACATTGAAATTAATTTCGGTAATATAAACAATCATATATCTTTTAGGGAAGACGTATTTGGTTTTTTGGATAATCTGGAAGAAAAGTATGATGTTATAATTCTTGACCCGCCAGCATTTGCAAAACATACAGATGCATTAAGTCAGGGCCTTAAGGGATATGCCAGAATTAATAAAAAAGCAATTGAAAATTTAATGCCCGGAGGGATTTTATTTACTTTCTCATGTTCCCAGATAGTTTCAAAAGAAGACTTTAGAACAGCTGTTTTTCAGGCTGCAGCTACTGCCGGAAGAGATGTAAAAATAATTTATCAGTTAAACCAGCCGGCAGACCATCCTGTAAGCATCTTTCATCCTGAAGGGGAATATTTAAAAGGGCTGGTTCTTTATGTTGAATAAGTGTCGTTAATATTTATTTTTATTATCAGTTTTTATTGATTACGTGCATGTTTTTAAAATTTATTCTGCTATTAAATAAAATAATTTGATAGTTCTTAATATTTTCTATAACATTTTTAAATAAATATCTTATTGGTGAAATTTAATTTATTATTATTTTAAAGTATTTTAAAAAAGTCTGTTAACCAGTATTTTTAAAATTTTTAAATCTTATAGACGTTAAAAGGGGGTATGGTAAATGGCTGATAAAAAGGCAAACATAGAAGCAACTTTTAGCAGCGGGGATATTCCTGTTTTAAAGGTTGAAGGCAAATCTTTACCGGAAGTATGGGAAAAATCGCTTATCGAAGTCTGGAATAATGGCATTGCAATTAAAACCCAGTATGACAGACCAAATGATCCTCCAAGCAAAGACGCTACCATGGTAATGATTATTAATGAACCATTTGCAGAGCCAAGAATCCATAGAGCTTTGCCTACCGGGCTTGATGAGCTTGAAATCTATCGACAGGAAGTTGTTCTTGGCATTCACGACCATTGGATTGGCAGCCATGGCTGGTCATATAGTTATCATGACAGGCTGTTTAATTATAAAACAAGCAACGGACACTTAAACCAAATTGGTAATGTAATTGAAAATCTTGCTGATTGCGCTTATACCAGAAGAGCCCAGGCTATTACGTGGGATCCGGAAATAGATGCCAGAGACCATGAGCCTCCATGCCTTCAAAGACTTTGGTTTCGAATATTGGAAGACCCGAAAAAAGGTCTTGTTCTTAATATGAACACACACTGGCGATCCAGGGATGCTTATAAAGCAGCATTTATGAATATTTTTGCCCTTACAGATTTGCAAAGAGCTATAGCAGAAGAAGTATCGATAAAAATAAGCAAGACTGTTAAAGTAGGCCGTTATGTTGATATGGCAGACAGTTACCATATATATGGATCTTATTTTGACCAGTTTAAAGGTTTTCTGGAAACCCTTGAGAAAAAGACTTTTGAAGAAAGAACGTTTTTATCATCTTTTGCAGAATCATTTTTCAAAGAAGCAAAATTTAAAATCCAGTCAGAAAAAAAGTAGAAAAATACTGTAATGAATATAGCAATATTTTCTGATACTTTTTATCCAAGCATAAATGGTATCACAATAACGTTATTAAATTTTATCCAACTTCTTGCAGAAAAAGGGCATAAAATAAAGCTTTATGTACCAAACTATGGGAACATAGAGTTAAAATATTTTCATGAAAATATTTCTATAGAAAGACATATTTCTTTTAAGCTTATAGGTTACCCTGAATTCAGATTAGCGATGCCTGTTCCTCAGAAAGTAAGAGAGAGCATTAAAAGATTTAAACCCGATATTATACATATCCATACCCCGGGTACTTTAGGGATTATAGGAATAAAATTTGCCGAGCGATATAAAATTCCATTAATTGGAACTTATCATACCTATTTGCCTAATTTTCTTATTTGTATTTCTCCAAATAAAAAAATTGATAAATTTGATAAAAAATATCTTTCAAAAAAAATTGTGTGGAAATTATCAAACCGTTTATACGATAAATGTGATCTGGTAATAGTTCCATCCGAATCCATGAAAGAGGATATTAAGAAAAACGGATTAAAAACTGAAGTTATTTTTTTAAGTAATGGACTTAATCTGGATAACTTTCCCAGCAAAGAAAAGTATGACGGGAAAGTGAAGCTGCTTCATGTCGGAAGAATGAGTTATGAGAAATCTGTTGATGTAATAATAAAATCAGTAGGGATATTAAGTAAGGAATTTCCTGATATAAGTCTAAGCCTTGTGGGGGAAGGCCCCGCATTAAAAAGCCTAAAATTATTGGCAAAAGAACTTGAGCTTGAGAAAAACATTCATTTTTTTGGCTTTGTGGAACATAGTAAATTAAGCAGTATATATAAAGAACATGATATTTTCATAACAGCAAGCACCATAGAAACCCAGGGTATTGTAATTCTTGAAGCAATGGCTTCCGGCTTACCAATTATAGGCGTAAATAAATTAGCAATACCTGATTGTGTAAAAAATAATGTAAACGGGTACATAACCAAGCCGTTTGATGAGAAAGAAATGGCTGAAAAAATAAAAATATTATATCTGGATAGTAAACTAAGAGAAGATTTTGGAAGACAATCTGCTGAATTGGTAAAAGAACATGATATAAAAAATGTAATAGAAAAATTGGAAAGCTTATATTTTGAATATAAAAATATAAAAAATGAAAATATTAAACGGATTTATAAAGAGATAACTGACAATTGTTAATGAACTTGTATTATGAGAAACCAGTCATACATATTATTACTGAGTTAATGATTTTTTAAGATAAATTTTCATAATATATTTCTTCAAATCTATCAAGAGTAACTTCCATACAGTGTTCCCTTATTAGTTTAGAGCTGGCTAGTGACATTTTCTTTATCAGGTCCCTGTCAGTGGCAAGTCTTAATATTTTTTCACTTGCATCCATTGCTTTTCCCGGTTCAAAAAGAAATCCATTAAAGCCATCTTTTACTAATTCAGGAATAGCCATAGAAGATGCTGCGATAACAGGTAACCCTGAAGCCATTGCTTCCATGATGGATAAACCTTGAAGCTCTACTTCACTGGCAGTTAAAAAAATATCACTGATTTTATATAAATTTTTTAACTCTAAATCAGAAACAACATCAGTAAATATTACTCTTTCTGATAAATTTTTTTCTATAACCAATTTTTCAAGATTCTCTTTTTCTTTTCCTCTTCCCGTTATTATAAATTGAAAGTCTATTTTATCTTTTATAAGATATATTGCATTCAAGAGTAAATCCACTCTTTTTTCCTTATCAAGTCTGCTGACTGAAAGTAAAGTAAGTTTATTTTCTTTTATCTTATATTTTGCAAAAATGTTTTTATCTATTTCGTTTTTTTTATATTGTTTCAGATCAATGCCGCATGAAATAACTTCTATTGATTTTTTTATTCCGACATCTTGAGCCTGTTTTTTACTGAAAAAAGTAGGAACTGTGACAACATCTATTTTGTTGTATAATTTTACAAAATAATACCATAATATTTTCGACGTAATTCTATATAATTGCGAGTTCTTTTTTATTATAAAATTGTCAAGCCAGTTATATGGAGTGAAATAATTTGTCCCTATTACTTTTATTTTGTTTTTTTTAGCTAATGAAAAAGCTGCAGAGGATATAAAATGGTGATCAGTAATATGGATTATATCGGGATTAAATTCTTTAAAAAGATTTTTTATATATTTTTTAGGAAATGGTGAAACCCTTATTTCATTATGAAAAATTACTGGTAATGGTAACGAACTCAACCTATGAATGGTAACACCTGATTCAATATGTATTTCATCTCTAATGCTTTTCCCTGGACAAACTACTGCAACCTTATGGCCTCTTTTAGCCAATCCCACAGCAAGTCCTGTAACTGCAATTCCGGAACCTGTAATAATTGGGGGATAAACTTCAGTTGTAATTAATATTTTTAATTTATTCCTCATAGTTTTTGAATTTATTTTTAGCGATTTTTAAAATAAGAAAGTATGATAAAATAGAACAAATAAATGCACCTATTCCGATGTATGTTTCGTATCCAAGATATTTACTTATAACATTACTTGTCTTTCCGAAGAAAAATCCCAAAAGCATAAAACCCAGGGTTTTGGGAAGAGTAGCCAAAAAATTAAATAATATATATTTCTTTATATCCCATTTGAAAATTCCTGCATTGATAAGAAAAGGAAAACCAATCACATGAGTTATTTTAGCTATAAACAATATTTTTCCTTGATGGTTTTTAAACTTATTATTTAATTTTTGAAACTTATCAAGGCTGTCCTGGTTTAAACCAATAAAACGCCCCCAACGATTAACGACTTTTTCTCTTCCAAAATACCCAATAAAATACCACATAATATCAGAAGATAAATCTGCTACAACAATTAAGGGGTATAAAATGAAAATATTTAAATATCCTGCTGCTGCAAAAAATGCAGCTGTAACAGTAGCTAGAGGTCCTTCATACACGACCAATAAAAATATTATCGGGTACCCAAACCTTAAAAGTAAATGTATGATAATGGAAGAATTCATTAGAATATATTTTATAATATTTTATAGTTTTAAGGAAATATTTGAAGTCAATTATAACATTATAAATTACCGGAAATATAATAAATTTTGTTCAAATTTTATGAATTCATATCTGGCAATTTTAATGACGGGTTCTTATTTGAACCAGGATTATAGATTGTATACTTTTAACAATCATTTGTCGTAGCCATAACCTCTGTTGCCTATCGTGTAAAAATCTAAAGGAAAGCTGTAATTTTTTTCCTGGATTTAATAATATTTGCCTTCATAGCTTATATTTTTATCAAAGCGGTGATTATCAGGAAGAAAAAAAGAATGATAAGGGAAGATAAATAAAGCCTGGTATTTCCCCGAAGTAAACACCAGGCTTTTATATGTACTATCTGCTAACACTTAAAGATTAAAAACGCCTTATGCTATGGTTAAATCCAAAAAATCCTTTCATTATACTTCTGGACACAGGCATAATAAAACATCTTAGTATTAAAAGCGCAATGCTGCCAATAAAAAATAGCCCCAATACTGCAGATAAAACTATCGCAGTAATCTTAGCCCATTTGAATTTATTAACTCCATAAATAACCCAGAAAATTATTGTCAATACGGCCAATATTGCAAAAAGAGCAAAAGGCACTATTCTGGTTAATATCATCAAAGGTATAAAATTTCCAAAAAAAACTCCACGCATCATATATATTGTTTCCTTCTAAATAATTAAATTTTTAATAAATCTTATTTAGCAATCATAAAATAAAAAAGTGGAGAAAAAATGGAGATGTATTGTTGCTACAAACCTTGATCTGCTTTTTCCCTTACATCTTCCTGATTGGTTAATATAAGTAATCTGTCTGATATTTTAGATAACCTGATTATTTCGTTATCAATTAGTTCAATTACCTCTTCATAATCTTTTTTAGTTGCATTTTTATTCTGCCTTAAAACATCAATATTGGTTTTAATGACTGTAAGTGGAGTACTTAGCTCATGAGAAGCGTTTTGAACAAAAAGCTTCTGGCTTTCAAAAGATGCCTCAAGCTTATCAAGCATCGAATCAAAAGTTTGGGACATCTTTGCTATTGCATCTTTACCTTTAATATTTAATCTTAAATGCAATTTTTTATCGTCAATTTCCTCAACATTTTTAGTTATGTATGCAACCTGGCCTAGAGTTCTTTTTAAGAATAGGAATCCTCCGGATGTTGCTACCAGTATAATAAATAATACTCCACCGGATAAAATGAAGACAATCCTGAAAATTACATAAGGGTGCAAGATTATTAACGGAGGAAACATTCTACCTCTTGGCTTATTTTTATTGAACTCTTCAATATTTTTTATGGTATTTTCATCTAGCCCGGGTTTGTTTCTTAGCTCCTGAAGCACTTTTTCATTTTGAAGATTGACACTGTATAGCATTGCCAGCAATGAAGCGTACAATACAAGACTAATAATTATAACTATGATAAATGTCAATGTTATTTTTTTGTTAAAAGTTAATTTTGGTTTCATAATATTAATGATAATCTATAGTTTTTCGTTAATCCTATAGCCGGAGCCATAAACAGTTTCAATAATATCTCCGCTTTTCCCTAATTTTCTTCTTAAGTTCTTAATATGAGTGTTTACTATGTTTGTAAAAATATCGACATTTCTATCCCATGCATGCTCCAGTATCTGGTTTCTGCTTAAAAGCTGTCCTTTATTTCTTAAAAGGTATTCAAGAATCATAAATTCCTTTTTAGTCAGATCAATTTCCTTTGAGTCTACCATTACTTTTTCCTGATCAATAAACAGTTTGATATCAAGAACTTCCAGCATGTTTTCTTTTTTTTTCGAAGTTCTTCTAAGCAAGGCTCTTATTCTTGCAAGCAATACAGAAAATTCAAAGGGTTTTGTAAGATAATCGTCTGCACCATAATTTAAACCGCTGACAATATCTTCCGGCTGCTTCTTTGCTGTAAGCATCAGGATATAAACACTATTTTTATCCTGCCTTATTTTTTTACAAATCTCTTCACCGGAAATGTCAGGCAGCATCAGATCCAGAATTATCACATCATATTCAAATTGCTGTGTTAACGCATAGCCATCTTTTCCATTATAAGCAACATCAACACTAAATCTGTGGTATTCCAATCCTTTTTTAAGAATATCAGCTATAAGTTTTTCATCTTCTATTACTAGAATTTTCATTTTAGCTTTCGGTTAAAAAATTCTTAAATAATATCTGGCAATTTTCCGAAAATATTTTTTAATATAATTAATAATATTAAAGAAAACAAAAGTAATTTTAAATAACAATATTATCTGACAATTGCTTTATTATTCATATCTTAATGCTTCAATAGGATTAAGTCTTGCAGCCCTCATAGCAGGGAAAATTCCAAATATAAGACCTATTGCAGTTGAAAAACATACTGCTAAAATTATTGGGAAAACAGTAATAGCGGTACTAAGTCCTGCAAATTTCCGCAGTATAAAAGATAACAAGACAGCAAATAGGATTCCCAAAATTCCTCCAACAACACTTAAAACAATACTTTCAGTTAAGAATTGAGTTAAAATATCTTTTCTCTTGGCACCAATTGCTTTTCTGATTCCAATCTCTCTTGTTCTTTCTGTAACAGATACAAGCATTATGTTCATAATGCCTATTCCACCAACTAGAAGTGATATTGCCGCAATACCTGCAAGGGCAATTGATAGAGTATTTGTTATTGTACTAATGGTCTGCAGCATTTGGGTCTGGCTCCTGATATCAAAATCATTTGGTTTGCCTGTTGCAATTTGATGCTGCTGCTTAAGAATATTTGTCACTTCATCAATTGTCTGATTTACTGTATCCTTGCTTTGGGACTGGACAACTAACTCGTTAACAGTTTTATCACCATAGAACTTAATTTGGCCTGTGGTAATTGGAATAAAGACAACATCATCCTGTTGCAGTGTTCCTGTAGCCTGCAGAGTGCCAACTATGGTAAAATTCTGCCCGTTAATCTTTATTGCTTCACCAATAACATCTGATTTGCCAAAATAATCGCTTACAACCTGGCTTCCAATAACTGCAACAGTGGAAGCTTCTGTTACATCGCCTGAATTAAGAAAATTTCCTTGATCTAGTTTATAATTTCGAATTCCAAAAATATCTTCTGTTGATGCAGTTATTGAAAGCTGTGAGCTTGCTCCCATATAAGCTACTGTTGCTCCTCTTGATATTACTGCTGCAACTCCAGATATTGTGGTTGCATTATCTTTTATGGCTTTATAATCCGCGATATATAATTCTCCCCTGGCACTCTGCTGATTCTGTCCGCCACCTCTGAGGCCTTCAAGAGCTACAAAGCCTTCAGAGCCGCCACCTGGCCTGAATTGAGTATTTCCTCTGCCTGGGGATACAGTTATTAGATTGGTCCCCATA
>JAPLCN010000079.1 GCA_026392215.1 Actinomycetota bacterium
TGATAATTTGCTTTCAGTAATTTTTATAAAATCACTTTTTGGCAGGCCGGCAGAAATAAGATCGCAACTGAAATATTGTGATAGATATTCTCTTAATACATCATTATTTTTTTCCCTGTCAGCCTCAAAAGAAGGAAGGTGTTCATGGGTATCTATTATCTCCAGTTCTTTTATATAATTATACAGTTCATCATATATTTTTTTCATATGTTTAGTTTTGTAGTGTAATTTAAATTTCTTGGTATATCAGGATTTAATCCATTCTTAATTGCTTTTGAATAAGCTAAAATTTGAAAAACTGGTATGTTCAAAAAGGATTTAACCATATCTATTTTAAAACCAGGATTGCTTATAATATTATAGATACTATCATTTTCAACTTTAAGCAAATCTTTGCAATCAATAGTAAGCAATTTGGATCCATAACCAAGTATTTCTTTTAAAACATCTTTACTGCCTGAAGAACGCTTATCTAAAGTTAAAATCAAACATAGGCTTTCATCATCAACCAGTGTTTTTGGACCATGAATAAATTCATGTAAATGGTAAGAATAAGATTCTACTTGTGCCATTTCCTTCATCTTTAAATCAGCTTCTACTGCTATTCCATAATTAAACCCACTTCCTAAAACAAAGCACTTCTTAAAACCAACTGTATTTACATAATTACTAATTTCTGTAAATAATTTATCAATATTTAAATTTAAAAAATCAACTAAATCTTTGAACTCACCAACTATGTCTTTGCGGTTTAGAATTTTTGCCAAAATTAAACAATAGGAAAATAAGAAACAGGTGTAGGCTTGAGTCATTGCAATACTCTTTTCCAGGGCTTCTTTAGAGATGAAGTTGCTGTCCGATAACTTTACAATCGTGCTATTTTCCCTGGCTGAGAAAATGAAGGTGGTAATATTACGCTTATTTTTAAATCTCTTTAAAATATCTATTGATTCAGTTGTTTCTCCCGATCTTGAGAAACCCACAAGTAAATATTTTTTATCTTTATTTATATATGTTTCAGTATTCAACAACAATTCCGAGCTGGGCAACGCCTGAAAACTTTTATCATTCATCAAAGATTTACTGAAAAAAACAGCAGACTGACAAAGATTGTAATCTGTTCCGCATCCGAATAAAATCAATTCATCAAAAGGTTTTTTTAGAAGATCTGCACCAGCATCTTTGCCAATAATATCATCATAAGCTGCTTTTAAAGCTTTTGTCTGGTTTAATATTTCTTTAAGTGTATAGTCTTTTTTAACCATTTCTGTACTCCAAATAACTAAAATTTTTAAATATTAATATTGCTTCTGATAGCATCGTCAAAATAAAAATCTCAAAGTAACCTGGCACGAAACATCTTAAATTTTAACCGTATAGCTTAAATTCTTAGGGATGTCGGGATTTAGACCATTTTTTAATGTTTTAAAAAAGGCCAAAAATTGAAAGACGGGAATATTTATAAACGATTTAATAATATCTTTATTAAAGCTTTCAGTTTGCAAAAAATAGTTAATTTGATTATTTTTTAGATTTTTAATTTCTTCAATTCCTATAATAAGCATCTTAGTTTTTAGCTCTGAATACTCCTCAAGCTTATTTTCATATTTTATTAGATTCTTATTTGGAGTCAGGATAAGGCATAGACTATTTTCATTCAATAAAGATTTAGGACCATGGCTGAATTCATAAAGATGATATGAATAAGAAGGTACCTGAGACATTTCTTTCATCTTTAAATCTGCCTCTACAGCAAGTCCGTAATTAAAATCACTGCCAAGTACAAAATAAGAGTTAAAATTATTTTTTTCAATATACTGGCTCGTATAATCAACAATAGAAGGTAATTTTTCTCTAACAAATTTTATTAATTTTTTTAGGTCATCCAATACATCGGAATTTTCCATAAACATTGCAAAAATGGCGCAGTAAGCAAAAAGCATACTTGAAAAAGATTCAGTCATCACTATGCTTTTTTCCACAGCGTTCTTGCATATATAACTTTCATCGGCCAGCGTGGAAAAGGTACTGCCATCATTACATGAAAAAGTATATGACTTTATATTCTTATAACCTTTAATGCTTTTCAATACATCCACGCTTTCAGTAGTCTCCCCGGATCTTGAAAAGCCAACAACAAGGTATTTTTTATTGTCTTTAAAGTATAAATCTGTATTTAATAGAAGCTCTGAACTTGGAAGGGCTAGACTTGTAACATTTTTCGATAAATATCTTGTAAGAAATGCTGCTGACTGGCTTAAATTATAGGAACTTCCACAACCAAATAAAATAATTTCATCGTAATTAGCTTTAAAAATATTATAGTCAAAGTTTTTATTTTCAATTATTTCATCATAAATAAATTGCCAGGTATCCGGCTGTCTCATAACCTCCCTGAAAGTATAATTTTTTTCATAAGTCATTTTTTTACCCCCATTTATACACCCATTTATACAAAACTAACTAATTAGTTTCTGGTGAACAATTAGCCAAAAGGTCCAAATTGAGAAAATTTTAAGCTTAATTTAAACAAATAATTCACTAAAACTTGAGTTATTCACCAAGAACTAATTAGTTTTTAGGCCTTCTATTATTGTGTCAATATTTTCCAATTTATTTTTTAGAATATCAAGCTCTTCTTTTGATATAGGTTTTAATTGATCCGCAATATCACACGACCACCATAGAAGTTCAGCATGGCTTGGGGATACGGATGACGTTACTGGTAAAGAAAGAGTAAAGCGAAGACCTAAAGCAGCCTCTTCGAAACTTTCTGCAGGAACATACCAGCATTTACTCCATTTCTTTTTTTCATTTTTACCCAAAGCTCTTTTTGCAAGAGCTTTAATTGCAAGGATACCTATCTTTTTTTATTTTGCCTTATTTAAGACTGCCGGACCAAAATTATCTTTAAACCATAAAGCCCAGTTTATTGGAAAAAGAATACTTGAAAAATCATACATATCCATTAATGCTATTGCTGCTTCTTCCGAATGAGCTGTAAAACCCAGATATCTTACCAACCCTTTTTCTTTTGCCTCAATAAAACATTCTAGAGCTCCAGCTGGACCAATGATCTGATTAACCTCATCAATAGTTGTCACAGCATGGAACTGATACAAATCCAAATAATCTGTCCTTAGTTTTTTTAAAGAATCATAAAGTTCTTTTTTTGCACCTTGTTTTGTTCTTTCCAATGTTTTACAAGCAAGAAAGACATCTTTGCGATAGGGCTCCAGGGCTGGACCAAGCATTTCCTGGGCATTCCCATATTCTGGAGCAACATCAAAATAATTAATTCCCCTATCAATTGCTTGCGAAACATATCTGGAAGCATCTTGGGTAGTTTCATTCATTACAATTATTCCACCAAAACCAATTATCGAAAGTTTTTCCCCAGTTTTTCCAAGAATCCTTTTCTCCATATCAATCCCTCTACTTGAATTATTAAATTAATATATGAACAAATAACTATTATTCTTTATAAACTGCAAGTATATTTTCTGTAGGTGTATCCTCTGTTATTTTTACAAAATTCTAAAAAGAACTCTCCAAGGACCGCAGTTAAATTTTCGGCAAATTTCTTATTGGTAAAATCAGCAGTATAATCTACTGTATTTATGCCATTTACATAATTAAACCCTTTAAACTTTAATGAATTCTCCTTATAAGTGCCAAACTTTTCTTTAATCTGTGAAACTAAATCAGGAAATTTTACCTTATAGAATTATACTAAAATGCATACATAAAGTATATGAATCAAAATTAAAATGGTTTTGCAGCTCTTCTTCGAATGCAAATTTCATCTACCCAAGAGTTGTCTGATAACTTAAGCATATAGATGACTGTTTTAGCAATATCTTCCGGAGGTATCAAAACTGATTTATCGATATCAGGTCTGGCATAACTTATAAGTTCCGTATCAACTCCTCCCGGATATATCAGGGCAACAGAAATTCCATCCTTCTGAACTTCATTTGAAATAGACTTTGTAAGACCTACAATTCCGTATTTGCTTGCGCTATATACTGATTGTTCTGGATAACCTTTAAAGACAGCATTACTGGAAATATTTATTATGAACCCGTTTTTCTGTGGAATCATGATTTTTAATGCCTGCTGACAGCTTAAGAAAACTCCTTTTAGATTTACATTCATTATTTTGTCATAATCTTCAACGCTAAAATCAACTAGGTTACCTTTAATGAGTATGCCTGCGTTATTAATAAGAATATCTAACTTTCCAAATTCTTTTTTTGTTTTATTAAATAAGTTTAATATGTCTTTTTCTTTGGAGATATCAGCGGGGATGATAATGGAGTTACCATTAAAAGAGTCTGTGTCTTTTTTAACTTCCATTAATTTTTCTTCTGATCTTGCAGCAAGAACAACATTTACGCCTTCCTTTGCAAGTGCAATACTTATTGCTTTTCCGATACCCCTGCTTGCACCGGTAACAATTGCTGTTTTATGATTGAGGTCCATTTTTTTAACCTTATTTCTATTAATTTCTAATTAATTATGTGAATTTATTAATTCCAGATCTTTTTAAATAATACTTTTTCGCTTCCTCTTGTGCAATAAGTAAGAAATATTATTGTGAATAAAAATGCTTTAAGTTCTCACAACCATTTCATATATTTAACTTTATTTTATTAAATAGCGAGGAAAATCTTGATAATACTGGTAATATATTTTATCAAAAAAAGCATTAAATATTCTTATTTCATAGCTTTGAAAGTATAAATGCAGTCAGGAATCCTAACATAGTCAGAAACCCAATCAGGTACCCCCCTTCTTCATATGCCTCTGGCATCATACTGTCAGCAAGCATTGCAAGTATGGCACCAGATGCAAAAGACTCTATTATACCCCTCATATTTAAATTGATATTCTTTAAAAAAATAAAACTTAAAATTGCAGCCACTACAGAACCTATGCTGACGATTGACCAGGTAAAATAAATTTGCTTTGTTGAAAACCCTTCTCTTCTCAAATCATCTATAGAGCTTATGCTTTCGGGAAGGTTTGAAAGGAAAATTGCTGCAAGCATAAGTAGTCCAATACCATTTTTTTCTAAAAGTGACAATCCCAGGGCAATTGATTCTGGTATTCCATCAAGAGCTGCACCAAGAATAATTGCTTTCCCATTAGTATCTCTAACACTAACAGTTCTTAAGTGCTTCTTTTTTTTATAATTTCTGCCACCATACCTGTGGACTAAAAAATCTCCGCCAATGAAAACAACCCCGCCTATCAGGAATCCGATCACAATGGCATCAAACCCTCCATGTTTGAAAGCTTCCTCCATTAAGCCGAAAGTAAGTGCACAAATTAATACACCGGAACCAAAGGCCATAATTGCAGCAATAGTTCTCTGGCCTATTTTAAATACCGTTCCAATAATTACACCCAGGACTAGTGAAAATCCAGCTAAAAATGAATATATAATAGCTATCTTCATGTTTGAAAATTCTTCTAAGTTATTTTAATATTTTCTATAATACTCAGTAAAAGGAAATAAAAAAATTATTTAATTACCAAACATAAATCGTAAATCAGTTATATTATTTTCAGTAAAGAATCAAACTTTGTTTTTATAAGTAAATAAAAAACTAAATTAGATAGATTTTTTTTAAATCTTTAAGCCAACCATGATATTGTTCATGTTTACCCTCACCGATTACATCTCGCTCCAGTGTCTCGAACTGTTCTTCTATCACCAGCTGAACTTTATCTGGAATTTGTTTATCGACAATAGGGAAAAGTGATTTACTTTCTTTATTGATATGTTCAGTTAATAGAGAGATGTATCCTTCCATGTTTGTAGCTATATGGTATGCATCAGGACTACCTGTATCATAATATTTTAGTGATTCAGCTATACCACGGATATAATCACGTCCAGTTTTATGTTCACCCAAAAGTTCATTAACCAAATATAAATTTGATACATTTTTAACAACTTCGGGAAACAAAATCCCTTCTTCTTTTCCATGGTGGCATTTATCTGCAAAATTACTAAGAAATTCAACTATTTTCTCCAGGTGTTCTTTTTTTACTTCTTCTCTATTTTTTAATCTTGTTGCTACTTTTTTCATAACATTGCATAATCTTCCTCCTTTGAAACTAAGTATATCATGCTGGTTATTTTTTGTAATTGGGCTCAAATCATTCAAGCAATCAGGTGAGATATATGTGTATTATATATGATAATGTCTAGAAATTCAGAAGCAGTGGCGCCAAATAATGTGACTTGGGATAGACTAACAAATAGTGCTGGTGGTAAACAAACTAACGGTATTGTGGGAGTATCAACAGATTATATAAAATCAAATAATTTTTTAAAAGGTGATGGAGACATTAGTAATGTAGTATGGGTTGATAGTAAGTTATATCCCAAAATTTCAAAGTGTTTTTTACCTAATCAAAAAGTAACTACCGAAAAAGAAGTAAATTCAATTTCCGATATTAAGAAATTTTTAAAAAGAGATAAAATATAATTAAAGCTTATTATTTTGTTTACGCAATTGTACAAACCCAGCTGGCCACTATACGCAATGTTAGAACCAAGCTGTTGAGTTTAAGTGAAGATATTTTTACACCTGAATTAAGTCTTTAAGTCAATTAAATATTTGAACCTTTTTCGACATCTTTATCATTTGTGTTTTCTTCAGATATCTTTTCAAATTTTCCAGCTTTTTCCACTCTTTCAGGAGTAAAACCAACAACAGTAAAATTTGTTTTTATTATTTTAAAACCCAAATTTTCAGAAGCATACTTTGAAGCCTTATCTATTACCTGTTGCGTTTTTTCAGAAACGTTTAGTCCTTTTGCCAATTTAGCATATATGTTAACAACCACACCGTCAGATTTTGACACAACTTTAACTTTCAAATCGCTTATATCTTCAACTTTTAAAAGTTCTTCTGTTATTTGCTGGGAAGCACTCTTTAAATCAACCATTGCTCCTCCAGACTTTACAGCGGATAAGGGTGCTGTTTTAGCTTTTCTTCTGTAAAATTCAAAAATTACCAACACAATAGACACTACTAATAAAAGTAACAGCATAAGCGCAGCAATGTAGACGTTGACATTTGATGTAGAGTTTAAAACTCTATTTGCTACATCGGACCATTTAAAAAGATGGCCAAAGACATTAACAACTGACACAATAGATAACACAATTAAGCACAGCAGCAGCAATACTGCAACTATTCTATTGAATATATTCATTTTCTTATTTCCTTTACTTTAAAAGTTTATTAAATTATTGTCGTTTTCATATTTTACCTGTATGTAACTTTTAGAGTATTTAAATGTTTTGAAATGTTATTTTATATATTATTAAAACTTATATTTAGAAATCTTTTTTGCTCTTTCCTTAGAAAGATAACCATAGAATCATAAAAAACTTCAGCAGAATCTCCCTTTAGGATAAAATCCTCTATACCTATTTCTAAATATTTTTTTTCTAGTCCAGGGTCAGCGCTTAAGATCAATATTGCCATAAGTGGATATAATTTCTGCAAAACAGTTACTTTATCACTTGTTTTATGGTCAACAAAACCGCCATTTATAATCAATACATCCGGTCTTTCTTTTTTTAATTTTTTATATAAATTTTCAACTTTATCTACATTCTGGATCAGGCCTATGTTTTTAACATCAGTATTTTTTATATGGGTAAGTAACAGCATAAGAGCTGAAATCAAATCTTCACTTTTTTCTGCTAATAGGATTTTCATTTTTTTATTTATTATAAGGGCAGAGCAAAATATTAGTAACGGTGAGGGTTATAGTATTTAAGTGGGTATAATGATTAGGTTTAACCTGGTAATTTCACCAGGTTTTGTTTTAAAGCAAGATAAGAAGATACAGTTTTTTTAAAACACCTGATACCAGGCTTTAAGTACCGGCCCATCAGAAAAAGGATTTAGTATAATGGCGCGGCACAACAATAGTAACGGTGAGGCCTATGGTATTTCGGGGGCGTAATGGCTAGCTTTAACCTGGTAATTTCACCAGTTTTTGTTTTAAAGCAAGATAAGCGGCCTCGGTTCTCTTGGAGACTCCCAGTTTGCTTAATATATTACTGACATGAAATTGAACTGTAGAATTGCTGAGAAACAGTCTTTTTGCGATTTCTTTATTTGGTAATCCTTCTACTATGAGGGCGAGTATTTCTATTTCACGATTGGTCAATTTGATATTTTCATTGGTTTTTTCTCTTATCTCTGAAAGCAAAATCCTGGTGGCAAGAGATGAAAGTGCAAACTTTCAATTATAGATATCCCTGATTGT
>JAPLCN010000038.1 GCA_026392215.1 Actinomycetota bacterium
AATAAAATATTGCGGATTGTGGATTAATAAAAATGGGTGGCCTGACAAAAACCCATATAAAACTATTGCGATAGAACCATGTAATTGTGTTACTGATAAACTTGAAAATTCCATAAAAAGAAATGTCTATGACATCATCCCTGCTGAAAGTTCTTTTGAATGGACTATTTGCCTTGAAATTAAAAATATTAAAAAATGTTAAATTAATTTTTTAAATAATATAAGTGAATCATGGGTAAGAAAAGTTTAGTCTAAAAAGACTATCAAAAATATTTTTGGATATCCTATTAATATTTAATTAATTGCTTAATAAAGATTTATTATTATATTTATTTAAAACAATATTTATAAAATTATTGGAAAGGAATTTATAGTGGTTAAGATAGGATTTGTTCCTTCTCATCGTTCTCCATTTAATAAAGAATGGGCAATAGAAATGAGAAACAGAGTCATTAAGTCGATAAATAAATAAATTAACTGATGGAGGTCTTGTTACCTTTGAAAAAGATGCTGAAAAAGTAATTGATCTTTTTAAACAAAAAAAGATAGAAGGCTTACTGATAGGAATGATGACATTTGGAGAAGAACTTCCAAATCTTACTATTGCAGATGCCTTTGATAAATTACCGATGCAGATTTTTGGAACCAGGGAAGGTCCATTTACTGAAGATGGCAACAGAAAATCAGATTCTTTCTGTGGGACAATTTCCACTGCTTCAGGACTTATCAGAAGAAACATAAAATTTGACTTTGCAGGAATTTATTTTCCTGAGGAAGAGGAATTTATTTCTGATTTAAAAAGATTTAGCAGGGTTGTTTTAGCTTGTAATGGTTTTATTGGAGCAAGAATTGGAATTTTAGGTTCAAGGCCGGCCCCATTTGAAACATGTGCTATCAATGAAGTTGATTTAATTGAAAGATTTAAACAAAGAGTTGTACCATTTGATTTAATAACTTTAAAAGCTGAAATAGACAGCAAAACTGCTGATCCGGAACTTGATTTAATTATAGAAAACATAAAAAACCAGTATGATACTTCCCTGGTAAATATTGAACAGATAATAAAAACGGCTAAAATGGAATATTTTCTGACAAAATATGCATTAGAAAATAAACTGTCAGGTTTTGGCATCCAATGCTGGACTGCAATGCAGGAGCAAATAGGCATTTCACCTTGTTTGAGTATGGGTAGACTTACAAACAAAGGCATAATGACTTCTTGTGAAGTTGATGTTCATGGTACTCTTACCATGTTGGTCCAACACCTTTTAAGTTTTAAAAAAACAGTTCCTCATTTCATTGACTGGACAATTCAAAATCAGGAAGATGAGAATATTTTTTTAGCCTGGCATTGCGGAAATGCCCCAATTAGTCTTAAATATGGTAATAGTAAACCAAGAATTGATAGCCATTCTATTTTAGGATGCCTGCTTGGTTTTGATAGAAGCGTAGGAACTGCAGAATTTCAACTTCAAAATGGAATAGTAACATTGTCAAGATTGGTTGAAATAAATGGAAAATTTAAAATGCTTAATGTAACAGGTGAAGGTGTATATGATCCAAGAACTCTAAGAGGTTCATGGAAATGGATAAAAGTTCAGGATTTAAAGAAACTTTACAGGACAATCATTGAAGAGGGGTTTACTCATCATGCAAGCATGATTTTTGGAGATATTTCAAAAGAAATGAAGACTTTCTGCAAATTCATGGACATAGAATATGTAACTTTATAAAATAAATATAGCTCCTAGCGGTAAGAAAGAATTGTAAATATTTTTATAGTCATAATTTAAGTTAAATTTAATAAAAAGTGAAAAAAAATTCAATAACATTAAAAGAAATAAATAAGAAAAATATTTTAAAGATAATTATTGATAATGGCCCTATTTCAAGAATTGATATTTCAAGATTATTAAATATTAGCAGGCCCACTATTTC
>JAPLCN010000141.1 GCA_026392215.1 Actinomycetota bacterium
AAAGGTGAAATTTATCTTGACAGCAGCAAGGTAAATGATGTCGGCCCGGCGGTAAGAGATGTAGCATTTGTTTTTCAATATTACACTCTTTATCCGCATTATACCGTCAGACAAAATCTTGAATTTCCGCTAAAGTCAAATTTAAGAAGAACTCCGCAGGATATAATTAATAAGAAAATTGACGAAGTATCAAAGATTCTTCATATTGAGCATTTGCTTGAAAGACCTACGGTAAATCTCAGCGGGGGCGAAATGCAGCGTGTTGCAATTGGAAGGGCAATTGTAAGAACTCCGAAAGTATTTTTAATGGATGAACCATTATCCAATCTTGATGCCAAACTTCGTGAAGAGATGAGGACAGAGCTTGCAAGGCTTCACCTTGACCTGGGGGAGACTTTCTTTTATGTAACACATGATCAGATTGAAGCAATGACAATGGCTGACAGGATTGGTGTTTTAAATGAGGGAAAGCTGTTTCAGATCGGGACTCCAGATGAAATATATAACAGACCTGATAATACTTTTGTGGCAAAGTTTGTCGGAAGTCCGATGATAAATCTTCTTGATGCTGAAATTGATGATAAAAAATTAGTTATTGGCAGAAGAGACAGAGCTATGGAATGCACGTTAAATGATTTTCAATGCAGGTTGGTCGGAAAAGCGAAAAATAAAAGCGTAACTTTAGGAATCAGGCCGGAAGATATTATTGTAAGCAAAGAAAAAAAGGCAGGAAATTCTTTTGAATGCAGTGTTTATTTTAAACAAAGCATGGGCGTTGAAGATATATTAAACCTTAAAGTTACTGATGAACTTATATTTAAAGCTGTTGCTCCTCCAAAATTTATGGCAGGTGTTGGCGATAAGATTTTTGCAAACTTCAGAATGGATAGAGCCCATATTTTTGATTATGAAAGCGGCAATAGACTTGAACTTTAATGATATTAATGTAAGGCAAACTTAAATATTAATGTAGAGCTAAAATATTAATTCATAATAAAAATATATTTTATTATTTATAAATTGTTTGGAGGATTTCATGGCGGCAGTAAGAGAGATTGTTGAGAAGGCTCTTGAAAAGGGCAACGGTATTCTTAATTTAAAACCTGCATGGGTAGCTCGTGATTTTCTTCCACCTGGAAGAAGGCTAGGGCTAACTGAAAAGGAATATAACGTAGGCGAAAGAGGTTTTATTTGTGAAAGATGGCTTGCTTCAGTTACAAAAGCTGATAATGCCATCAGCACCGAAGATGAAGGTTTAAGCTATCTTAATAATACAGGATCAAAAGATGAAGTTACTTTAAGATCAGCTGTTTCAGAAGCTCCTGAACTTATAATGGGTAAAGAATATTCTAAAACCCATAAAGGTCTTGGCAGGCTGGCTAAAATCTATGATTTTGCTGCCCGAATTCCTTATCACATCCATCAGATGGAAAAAGATGCAAAGCTTGTAGGCGCAAATTCTAAAGATGAAGCTTATTATTTTCCTGAAGGTGTTGATACAGGCCCTCATCCTGAAACATTTTTTGGAGTTCATCCTTATATTGTAGATGAGAAAAAATATGACATTTTACTTCCATATCTTGTTGACTGGAAGGATGATTTAATCCTTGCACATTCAAGGGCATACTTAAATGTTACAGGGGAAGGGTTCTTTTTACCTTCAGGAATTTTGCATGCACCCGGAACAGCCTTAACTATTGAACTCCAGGAAGATTCTGATGTTTTTGCAATGCTGCAGGCATTAAATGCAGGAAAAATTATTTCAAAAGATCTTTTATTTAAGGATGTCAGAAAAGAAGACAGGGAAAAAATAGGTGAAAAAGTAATTCTTGGCCAGCTTGACTGGCCGGCAAACGGAGACCCCTTCTTTTATGAAAACCATCACCTGCCAAATGTTTTTATTGAAGAAACAAAACAGCAGGGTGGTGTGGAACACTGGGTTTATTACAATACAACCAAATTTTCAGGGAAAAGACTTGTAGTAAAACCCGGCCAGAGCTTTACCAGCCAGGAAAAAGGCGTTTATAACATTCTGGTATGGAAAGGCATAGGAAATTATGATGGCCATAAGATTGAGGCCGGAAATTTTGAGTGTGATGAGCTGTTAATTTCTCATGACAGGGCTATTAAGCCGTTAGCAGTTAAAAATGATGGAAAAACAGATTTGCTTATTATAAAGTTTTTTGGCCCTGATATTAATCCGGATGCTCCAAAGATAAAGCCTTATAAAAGTTAATTAATGAATTTTTTAGTGAAAGAATTTTTTAATTTTCAAATTTTTATATTTTGTTCTTTTTTGTACAAGAAATTTTAAGGTTATTGTTATTTAGTTTTGCATTAAAAATTTTTTTTAAATTATCAAATCATTTTTATGATTTAAAGGAGTAAAAATGGCAAAAAAAACGTCAATTGGCGGCTGGGCTTATATCTGGGGCGGTTATTCTGAAGCGCCCATACCTCTTGAAGAAGTTTTAAAAAGAATTTCCGAACTTGGTTTTGATGGTTTTGAACTTGGCGCTTTCCCTCCTCATCTTCCTTCAAATACTAAAGAAGAAAGAATGAAATTAAAAAAGCTTCTTGAGAAATATCATCTGGGCCTTTCAGGTGTTGCTGCTCCATTTCCATCACCGGCAACTTCCAGTGAAGAAGATTATATTAAAGCTGTAAAGGATAATCTTGAGTTATGTGTTGACTTGAATATTTTAAAGCTAAGAGTTGATACAGTTGACCCTCCAACAGGTATCCCAGGGGGCATGGATTATGAAACATGCTTTAGTAAAGTTGCTTCAGTTTGGAACAAGGCAGCAGATGTTTGCGCTAAAGACGGAGTAAAGTTAGTCTGGGAATTTGAACCCGGATTTCTTTTCAATAAGCCAAGTGAAGTTATGCGAATGGTTTATAAAGTTGATAACCCTAACTTTTCTATAATGTTTGATTCATGCCACGCATATATGTGTGGTGTTCTGGCATCAAGGCAAATGGGAGAAAAGGAAACACTTCCAAAAGGAGTAGTTCAATTTGCACATATGCTTACCGGAAAAATCGGCGCTATACACTTGATTGATTCTGACGGGACTCTTCATGATAACGAAACAAGCACTCATGCTCCTCTTGGTACCGGCCTGCTTAATTTTGATGAGATTATTCCTGCTATTCTTGATGCCGGGTATAAAGATGACTGGTGGCCGATAGATCTTTGTTTCTGGCCTAAGGCATTAGAAGCTACTGCTGAATGCAAGATCTTCTTAGACAACCTTGTAAAAAAATACGGAAAATAGTTTTTAATCTTTTAAATATCTTTTTAACATATTTTGCTGATGCTCTTTGGAAGATTTACCGGCTTAAAAAAGATAGCGGATTAATTTTTTAGACGAATTATCAAGTAGCATTATTAATTATTAAGTATAGATATTCAAGGAGGCTAAATTGAAAGGCAAAATGAAAGCCCAGGTTTTTTACGCGGCAGAAAAAATGAAATTGGAAGAGATCCCGATTCCTGAAGTAACAGATATTGATGTTTTAGTAAAAATAAAAAATGTCGGTATCTGCGGTTCTGATATTTCTTATTATTATGGATTGTCTCCTGTTGGCACTGCAACAGGCAAAGGTCCTATAGTTTTAGGGCATGAATTTACAGGGGAAGTTGTTGAGGTTGGAAAAGTTCCTCAAGCAATGGGATTATATAAACCCGGAGACAGGGTTGTAGTAAATCCTGTCCAGAATTGCAATGCATGCCTTCCTTGTGCAAAAGGCCAAACCCATTTGTGTGAAAACTTAAATGTTCCAGGTGTAACTGTGAATGGGGCTTTTGCAGAATATTGTGTTTCAAGATATACAGGTTTATTTAAGCTTCCGGGGAACGTCAGCTATGCCTCTGGCGCATTTACCGAACCCTTCGCTTGCGTAGTAAACGCAATAAGAAAATTAGACATTGAACCGGGAGATTTTGTAGCCATATTTGGGCCAGGTGCAATGGGAATGATGATGACTCAATTATGTAAATCAGTTGGTGCAGGTAAAGTAGCGCTTATAGGAGCTGCAAACGATGACTGGAGGCTTGAGCAGGGTAAGAAATTTGGTGCTGCTTATATATTTAATGTTACAGAAAAGAATTCAAAATACTATACACCAGATCTGAAGAAAAGTCTTTCTGACATTACAGGCGGACATCTTGCTGACAGGGCTATTGCTCCTACAAGTGCAAATGCTGCATTTGAACAGGCAGTGGAAATAACCGGAAACTGTGGAATTATTGTTCATTTCGGACTCCCAAACGGTGATGATGTTTTTAAAATTCCAGCATTAAGTTTCCATACCATGGATAAGCAAATCCGTTCAGCATGGCTTGCACCATTATCATGGGGAACAGCCATTAAGGCTATTGAAGAAGGGCTGGTAAAAGTAGAGCCTATACTTACAGGGACTTATCCGCTTGAAAAAACAGAAGAAGCAATAAAGCTTTTAAAAACAAATCCCGGGAAGCAATTAAAAATTCAGATTCAGGTTTCCAAATAATAAATTAAGTAAAATAATTTAATTTCATAATACATTTATATTTAAAGTAAAGTTTTTTAACCCGGTCATAATTTATAAGAAAATTATTTTTTATTAATAAATTATATAGGAGAGGTAAATATGGGATATCCAATAATTGATACAAGCTATCAGAGAAAAAGGCTTTCAAAAGAAGAGTTATTAAAGCATATGCAGAGCTTTGATATGGAAATCAAAATATCTGTAGGTATCTGGTATTTCAGCCCAGGAGGCGGTAGATTTCATGAAGCATATGTTCCAAATAAAACCATAGGTGAGCGTATAGAGATGGCTGCAGACATGGTAAAGTATGGAGTAAGAGCAATTGAAGCGCACTACCCCAATGAAGTAAATGAAGAAAATTATTATCTTTATGAAAAGCTTGAGAAAGAGACCGGAATAGTTCTTCAGTCATGCTATCCTGCAATCTTTTATCCGAAGGAATATGAATTTGGCTCACTTTCAAATCCTATCAAAAAATATCGCGATAAAGCCATTGAAACACTTGTTAACTGCTTTAAGTTTGCAAAGGAAAAGAAGCTTCACCATGCAGGAATATGGCCTGGAATTGACGGATATACTTACTCGCTTGGCACAAACTATTATGATATGTGGGATAGGTTTGAAAGTGCTGTTGCTTTAGCATTGGATGAAGTACCCGGAGTAATTTGTGCAATAGAACCGAAACCATATGAACCTGCTCCAAATAATATTTACAGGACTACCGCAGACGGTCTTATTGCCTGCAAGGATATTGAGGGAAGGCTTACAAATAAGCTAAATAAAGAAATCCTTGCAAAAGGAATTCCGCTAATGGGAATGCAGCCGGAAATCGGGCATATCAGAATGGGTGGCGAAGATGCACCTTATGCAATTGCAAGATGCCTTCGTGAGGGAAGACTTTTTAATACCCACTGGAACAGCCAGCCTATAGGGAATTATGATCAGGATTTAAATATTGGTGTAGTAGAGTGGCAGCAGGCAGAAGCCATGCTTTATATTTTAAAAATGGCAGGATTTAAAGAATACTTTGGTATAGATATAAACCCTGAAAGAATGCCGGTTGCAAAAGCCATAGAAATTAACTCGCTTGCCCTTCATATAATGAATGAAAGAATAAGTGCGCTGCCTCATGAAAAATTAATTGAAGCTTATTTTGATCCTGAAAACAACAGGGGCGAAATTGAAATGATTTTGATGCAGACTCTGAAGAAATAAAGGAAACAAAGGGACGAAACAAAGGGACGGTTCTCTTGCTTCCCTTGGAAATTAACTCATACTGAGCTAACAGCAAAGTCATTAATATTATTTTAAAAAACTAATTATTAAAATTTTAAGGAGAAAAAGATGCCAGGACAAAAAGTTAAGGTAGGAATTGTAGGTTTAGGGTTTGGGGCAGATTTTATTCCAATTTATCAGAATCATCCCCATGCTGAACTTTATGCAATTTGCCAGAGATCGGAAGACAAATTAAAAGCAGCAGGAAAGAAATACGGCGTAGACAGGCTGTATACTGATTATAGTGATTTATTAAAACTCAAAGAACTGGATGCTATTCATATCGTTACTCCGGCTGATACCCATGCTCCAATAGTCCTTGATTGCCTGAAGGCAGAAAAACATGTTGCATGCACAGTTCCAATGGCAATAGATGTTGAAGACTGCAAGGCAATTGTAAAGATGAGAAGAAAAACCGGCGTTAATTATATGATGATGGAAACCGCTGCTTATACCAGGGAGTTTCTATATGTTAAAAAGCTTAAAGATGAAGGTAAACTTGGCAGAATACAATTCTTAAGAGGTTCCCACATGCAGGATATGGAAGAGTGGGGCCCTCCATGGGCTGGATGGCCTCCGCTGAATTATGCTACTCATGCAGTCAGCCCTCTTGCCATCCTTGCTGATGCTCCTGTTGAGTGGGTATTTGGACTTGGTTCCGGAAGAATAAGAGACTTATATATAAAGAACTGGAACTGCCCATTTGCAGTAGAGTCAATGCTTATGAAGTTTAAAAATTCAGAGATAGGCGGAGAAGTTACAAGATCCTTATATGATACTGTAAGGCAATATATTGAAAGTTTTGATGTTTATGGCCAGAAACTGTCATTTGAATGGAACAAGCTTGATAGTGAAGAACCGATATTGTATACAGGCAAGGAAGATTTTGAAAAAGTTAAAATTCCTGATACGGGTGATATGCTTCCTAAAGAAATATCCAGATTTACAAAATCATTTGAAGTTATGGATGAAGAAGAAAAATCCCATCTGTCATTTATTCAGGGTTCCGGACATGGCGGCTCACATCCTCATCTTGTTCATGAATTTATAATGTCTATAGTTGAAAAAAGAGATTCTTCAATAGATGCGGAAAAGGCAGCAAACTGGTCAAGCGCAGGAGTTTTAGGCAACAAATCAGCACTTGAAGGCAGTGAAAAAGTTTATCTTCCGGATTTCTGGAACCTTTAATGTAAGGAATCAAAGGGACGGTTCTCTTGCTTCCCTTGGAAATTAACTTATACTGGGCTAACAGCAAAGTCATTAATATTATTTGTAAATGTTAATTAGTTATTGGTGATTAATTTAGTTTTTTTGTAAATTTTTTAAGTTTTATAAGCTCAAAATTTTATAATTTTTTAAACCTTAGTGAATTGTTCACCATAAATTAATTAAATTATTCAGGAGTAAAAAGGGTGAGTCTTCTTGGTATAGATGTTGGCACTACTGGCTGTAAAGCTGTTATTTTTGACAGAAGCGGTGAAATTATTGCAGCGGAATATGAAGAACATCCTTTAATACATCCAAAACAAGGTTGGGTAGAGCTTGATCCCAATCTTATTTTTTTTAATATTAAAAATATTATAAAAAAAGCTCTTCAAAAAACAGATAAGGACAAGATAAAAGCTTTAGCCATCTCCTGCCAGGGAGAAGCAGTAATTCCTGTTGATAAAGAAGGGAACGCCCTTTATAACGCGATAGTCACTTTTGACAACAGGACTGAAGAACAGTTTGAATTCTGGAAAAAAGGCCTTGGCAAAAAGGCACTTTTTGAAATTACAGGTATGCCTCTTAATCCAATGTATTCCATTAATAAAATAATGTGGCTAAAAAAGCATAGAAGAGACATATTTAAAAAAACATCGGGATTTTTATGTTTTGAAGATTTTATTCAGATGAAATTTGGAGTTACTCCTAAAATAAGCTATTCTCTTGCTGCAAGGACAAGTGCTTTTGATATAGTAAAAAAAGAATGGTCAAAAGTCATTCTTGCGGAAGCAAATATAAATAGCGAAATGCTGGCTGCTCCCAGACCATCTGCTGAACCTATTGGAGAAATAGATTCAGGTGTTGCAGATGAAATCGGGCTTCCTCATGGAGTAATGGTTTCAACCGGAGGCCATGATCAGGCTTGCGGAGCTTTTGGAGCAGGCATAATAAATGAAAGTGTAGCTATGAATGCGGCAGGAACTTCAGATGCTATTACTGTAATGTTAAACAAGCCTTATCTTAATGAAATTATGCTTGAAAATAATTACCCCTGTGCCCCCTATGTAATTCCGGATAAATATACTGCTTTGACTTTTAATCTTACAGGCGGCCTTCTTTTAAAATGGTACAGAGACACATTCTGTTATGAAGAAGGAGAGCTTGCTAAAAAATCAGGAACAAATATTTATAAAATAATTGATAATAAAATATACGATAAGCCGGTTGACGTTTTTATACTTCCCCATTTTGTCGGAAGCGGTACCCCGACACTTGATGCAAATTCAAAAGGAATAATAATCGGTCTTGACATAGAAACAGATAAATCCAGGCTTTCCCGTGCCGTGCTTGAAAGCAATGCTTATGATCTTAAGCTTAATATGGAGAAAATAGAAAGCATGGGAATAAGAATAAAAAAAATAATTGCTATTGGAGGTGGCGCAAAATCTCCTGTCTGGCTTCAAATCAAGGCAAATGTTTTAAATAAATCAATCAATATTCTTCAAAATAACGAAGCAGCAAGCTTGGGGGCAGCACTACTTGCTGGAATTTCAATTGGTGAATATAAAAATTTTGAAGAAGCAGTCGAGTGTACTGTGAAACCAAAAAGTGAATTTATTCCTGATTCATATATGGCAGATGAATATGAAAAGCGCTACGATATTTATAAGACTATTTACAGCACAAATAAATACCTTCTTCATAAAATCAGCAAACTGGGCAGTTAAATTTTTACCATATTTTTAAAATAATATATAGTGAAAATTTTTTAGAACTTAAATACTATTTATAAACCAATATCAGCAAGGGGAGCAATAATTTGCCGATAACTCCGACAAAACAAATACTGGCAGAAGCTCTTAAAGGCAATTATGGGGTTGGAGCTTATAATGTTAACAACATGGAGCCAACCCAGGCGGCTTTGCTGATGATATTTTTTTTGAGACTGCCAGAGTTATAGGTTTGAAAACAATAGTTGACACAAGCGGGAATGCACTTAAAATTGCATTAAAATAATTATTTGATGTTTTAAAAGTTAATAAAAAATATTTTTTTAAGCAAACAGTCAATTAATATTAACAAGAAGGTGATTTAGCATGAGTTTAATGGGGCTTGATATTGGAACAACAGGAACCAAAGCAATAGCTTTTAGTGAAAACGGCAAGGTTCTTGCAACTGATTATAAAGAATATGACCTGCTTTTTCCGAATCCCGGATGGGTTGAGTTTAATACGGCGGACCAGTGGAATAAGGTTTTTGAAGTATTAAAGAAAGTTAACAGCGATCCCGCTGTTAAAAATGATCCGGTTAAGGCAATAGCAGTAACTACGGTAGGAGAAAGCTTTACCCCGATAGATGAAAAAGGAAACATTTTATACAACACAATATATTCAACAGATGCAAGAAGCGCTAAAGAGGTTGATATTATTTTATCCAAATACAGTGCAGAAAATCTAATGGAAATAACAGGTTATCCGCCAGGATATATATGCCCGTTAAACAAGATAATCTGGATGAAAAATAACTTGCCGGAAATATTTAAAAAGACAAAAAAACTTTTATTTACAGAAGATTTATTTTTCCACAAGATGGGGATAGAGCATACTAAAATAAATTATGCGCTGGCATCAAGAACATTATTTTTTGATGTGAGGGCAAAAAAGTGGACAGAGGACATTCTGGCTACTTTTGATATCGACGTTAATTTATTTTCACAGCCGTCACCTTCTGCAGTTGAAATAGGCTATATAAGCAAAAAGATTGCTGATGAGCTTGGTTTTATCGGCAATGTTTCTATAGTAACAGGAGTTCATGATCAGCCATGCACAGCTCTTGGCGTTGGTGCAGTTAAGGGTGGTATCGCAGCTGATGGAATGGGAACAGTTGAGTGCGTTACAACCTGCATGGAAGATGCTATAACCAATGATAAAATGTTAAAAAACAACTTCAGCTGCCAGGCTCATGCAGTTGATGGAAAATATGTTGCCCTTGCATATAACATGTCATGCGGAAGTGTTATCAAATGGTTCAGGGATAACCTTGCTGGCGGAGACAATCAGGCTATCAGAAGTATTTCGTCCCAATTAACATTTGAGCCTTCACAATTATATACTTTGCCTTATTTTTCTGCTTCCGGAACTCCTTATCTTGATCCAAAAGCAAAGGGCTCCATAATAGGCATAGACCTTGATACCAGCAAAGAAGATATTTTCAAAGGATTGGTAGAAGGACTTATTTTTGAGATTTGCTTTAATATCGGACTTGCACAATCAAGCGGAGTTGAAATTGTTGAGCTTCGTGCAGTTGGCGGCGGTTCAAAATCAGATTATGAGCTTAAATTAAAAGCTTCAGTTTCGAACCGGCCGATACTAAGAATGGATATAACAGAAGCAGGTTGTCTTGGATCAATGATGCTTGCCGGGCTTGGCACCAGCAGATTTACCATGTCTGAAGCTATTTCCCGATTTGTAAAAGTAAAAGACGAATTTCAGCCTGATCAGAAAATCAGGGAAAGATATCTTGATAAATTTGAAAAATATAAAGATATTTATGGTTTGGTTTCCAAATTATTTTAACTTAAATTTTAACGGAGGATTTTATGGAGAAAAATTATCTTTTAGGCATTGATATCGGAACAAGCGGAACAAGATGCCTTGTAATTGACGAAGAAGGAAATATTGCAGGCTCTGCCATAAAGGAATACCCGCTTTACACGCCTAAGCCCGGCTGGGCTGAACAAAATCCACAAGACTGGTATGATGCAACATTATCAACCATAAAGGAAGTTCTTGAGTCTAATAAGATAAGCGGAAGCGATGTAAAAGCAATCGGCCTTTCAGGTCAGATGCACGGCTCTGTTTTTCTTGATAAGGACAATAAGGTAATAAGGCCGGCGCTGCTCTGGTGTGACCAGAGGACAGAGCCTCAATGCGAGGAAATATATGATATATTCGGCTATGAAAATTTTATTAAGCTTTCATATAATAAAGCTCTTCCCGGATTTACTTCCCCAAAAATTATGTGGCTTAGCGAAAATGAACCGGAAAACTACAGCAAGGTTTATAAAGTCCTTCTTCCAAAAGATTATGTAAGGTTTATGATAAGCGGCTCATATGCTACAGAGGTATCAGACGCATCAGGAATGCTTCTGATGGATATAAAAAAAAGAACATGGTCTGATGAAATACTTGAGGGCTTAAAAATTAACAGAAGCTTTTTAGCTGATATTTATGAAAGCCCTGAAGTAAGCGCTCACCTGGATGAAAAAACTGCAAGATTAACAGGGCTGGTTGCAGGAACCCCGATTGTCGGAGGCGGAGGAGACAATGCCGCCGGTAATTTAGGATCGGGAATAATAAAACAGGGAATAATATCAGATTCAATCGGAACTTCAGGAGTTGTTTTTGCACATAGCGACAAGCCGGTTTATGATACCCAGGGCAGACTTCATTCATTCTGCCATGCAGTTCCTGGTAAATGGCATCTTATGGGAGTAACACTTGCAGCAGCAGGAAGCCAGAAATGGTATTATGATACCTTTGGGCCTTCACGGGCAATTGAAAAAGAAAGGCCTGATTTAAAAAAATACAAATTACTTGACGCAGAAGCGCAAAAAATAAAACCGGGTTCTGACGGGCTGTTATTTCTGCCTTATCTTACCGGAGAAAGAACTCCTTATGCAGATGCCTGCGCGCGCGGCGTATTTTTCGGGATGTCCTACATGCATACACAGGACCATTTTGTCCGTTCTATAATGGAAGGCGTTGCTTTTTCCCAGCTGGACTGCTTAAGTCTTATGCGGGAGCTTGGGATTAATTCTGAAAAAATAGTCCTTATTGGGGGTGGCTCCAGAAGCAAAATATGGAAAGAAATTATCTGCGACATTTTTGAAAGTCCGATAATTACTCTTAAAAATGAAGAAGGGCCGGCGTTTGGAGCAGCACTGCTTTCAGGAGTTGGCTGCGGTATTTATAAATCGGTTGAAGATGCAGTAAGTAAAGCCGTAAAACAGTCATCAGAGATTCATCCCAAAAGTGAAAACTCAAAAATTTACAGGAAATCTTATGAAATTTATAAATCTTTGTATGCAAGCCTGAAAGCTGATTTTAAAAAGCTTTACGACATGCAGTTTAACTGAAACCATAATATGCTTTTTTTTAATATATAAAGATTTTTCCTGATAAAAAAGCTGGGACAAATTAAATTTTTTAATTTATGAAAAAAATATTAGTTGTTGATGATGAAGCTGAAATAAGGGAACTGATAAGAGACTTCCTCGTAAAAGAAAACTTTGAAGCGGTGATGGCTTCAAACGGCAGGGAAGCGCTTGAAAAACTGTCAAAGCCTGACAATGACTTTGACCTTGTTTTACTTGATATAATGATGGGGGAAATTGACGGACTGGAAGTTATAAAAATATTAAGAAAGACCAGTAGTATTCCTGTAATTTTTCTGACATCAAAAAATGAAGAGATAGATAAGGTATTAGGGCTAGAAATTGGAGCAGATGATTATATAACCAAGCCTTTTAATCCAAGGGAAATGGTTGCAAGAATTAAGGCAGTTTTACGCCGCACCAGCCTGGAAAAGCAGAATGCAGATAACTTAAAAGAAAAAAAGGATTCAATCTTGTTCCGAACTGGTTTGAATATAGACGATAAAACATTCTCTGCTGTGATCGATCAGAAAAGCGAAAGTCAGCGTGACAAAATAATTAAAATAACTTACAACAGCGCTTCTGCTTTGGGCAAGAAAAAAATTTCAACATTGGAAATTAACACAGAATCCTACAGAGTTTTTATTAATGGCAAAGAAGCTAAATTAACCAATAAGCAATATCAGCTTTTGCTTTATCTGATAAAAAATAAGAACATTGTAATATCCCGGGAAAGAATTCTTGAAGCTGTCTGGGGGTATGACTACGCAGGTGAAACAAGGACCATTGATGTTCACATAAAGGAATTAAGAAAAAAAATTGGCGACAGCAAAGGTGAGCTTATAGAAACAATTTGGGCAATAGGCTACAGATTAAATTATGAAAAGGATATAAATTGAAAATTCAGGATAAATTAACAAATTATATTGCCTTGACATTATTTATAATAATTTTGCTGGCATCAGGGATTTTTACCACGCTTTTTGTTTTTAATGACAGAAACTCAAAGCTGATAGATTTAACTCTGCAAAATACTAATTTTTCTGAAGGCTTGCTAAAAAAATACCCTTCTGTTACCGATGCTTTAATTGATCCGGCATTCTTTTTAATTGTAAAAGGCTATGAAGGTGTATCCGGGGTAAGAATTACTCTTATTGATAAAAATTTTAATATAATTTTAAACCCTTATGACTTAACCGAAGTAGATGCTGAAAAACTAATAACTTCAAATTCAATTTTAAGAGGATTTTTCAACAATAATAATTCCGACAATCTGGAAAAAATTGTAAATTACAATTTAACAAATAAAAAATATTATGTATCAGTTTACAAGCTTAAAGTAGGAGAGCTGGATTTATACTCTGCTTTTTTTAAAGAAAAAAAAGATCTGGATGTACCCCCGATAAGATATTTTTTAGCTTTGGCCCTTCTCTCATTTGCGGCACTGTTAATTTCTTATTTTGCAGGATTTATCCTTAGCCGTAATATTTCGGGAAACCTTATAAAATTAAGCGGCTATGTCAGGAAAATTTCATCCGGAGATTATGATGAAGAAATCAAAATAAAAACCGGAGATGAAATTGAGGACCTGGCTGATAATATAAATTTAATGAAAAATAAAATAAAGATAAGCCAGTATTCCCTGAAGGAGTTTACATCAACTGTTTCCCATGAAATTAAAAACATGCTTACAGTAATCCAGGGTTATTCTGAAGGCATAAAATCAGGAATTTATAAAGGCAAAGAGGAAATAAGTGATGCTCTCCATAAAATTATCAGTAAAACAAAAGATCTGGAAAACCTTACAAACAGCCTTCTCCTCCTTTCAAAAGTTGAAAACAAATTTATTGAAACAAAGAAGGATGAAGTAAATCCTGTAGAAATTGTAAATGAGCTAATTGAAACCTATGAAAACCAGCTTTTTATAAGCAGATTAAAAATAGTTAAAAATATTAATATCGACGATACCATAAGATTAAAAAGCGACAAGTATCTGATTCAAACCATACTTTCAAATCTGATAAACAATGCGATAAAGTATTCCATGCCAAATTCCAGTATTGAAATTTCCCTTTTAAGTGAAAACCTGCGCAGCTTGAAATATCTTGTATTCTCTGTTTCAAATGAAGGTTTTGAAATTTCCAGTGAAGAAAAGGGAAAGATTTTCAAGATGTTTTACAGGGGGGATAAGGCAGAATTTTACAATATTGAAGGTTATGGGCTTGGGCTTGCGATTTCTCATAAAATTGCTACTTATCTTAAGGCAACTTTGGATTTTAAGTCTGACGGGAAGTTAAATACATTTATTTTAAGGATGGATTTAATTTAAAAAGTTCCATCTATAATTCTCCAATGTAATCTGGACAACAGCCAGCTTCAAAGTTTTACTACAATATTGCTAATATTTATGGGCATATTCACAATATTTATTGTCAGGGAAAGAAGACATTTCTGGTCATAAAAACCTGGGATGCTGCTAATTGCAATAAGCATAGTAGCAATAATCAGTTTTTTCTTAATGGGAATCTTTGGCTTTATCCTTCCTAAATTAGGCATATACCCCATACTCTTTTTAATAGGTATTTCCTTGATATCCACAGTAATTAGTGATTATCCAAAATATTATCTTTTTATAAAACTTAGCATATAGTGAATTTTTTGGCTTAATAGAATAATATTTTATAGAATAAAAAG
>JAPLCN010000126.1 GCA_026392215.1 Actinomycetota bacterium
ACCAAAAATTTGTAAAAAGTATTGCAAAAATATAAAAAGATAATTCATTTTATTTTAAGTTTTTATACTGCAATCTTAAAAACAGTGTTATTTAAACATTACAATTACATTTTCTTAAAAAAATTCAAGTTTAAAATATGTATAAATTATTTATATAATTATTAACTATATCATAAATATTTACAATGTAATATATAAAATATAAATATTAATATAATATTGTTTACTTTCTTAAAAAAATATTCAATATTTTCTAGTTTATAACATTGAGGATAACTGTTATTTTTTTTCATTAAATTAAGAAAATTGCTGAATTGAAATATTATATATGTTCTGCTTATAAAAATACCATCCCGTTATTTACGGTATTACCCAGTATTGGAGGCATTTATATGCTTACTGCTGGCTGATCTTTACTTATTACTTAAAATCTGATTATTTTTAAAAATACAGTTTTGCAGAATATAAAGGCCCAATTAAAAAATAGCCCGATAAAATCGGGCTATTTAAAATTAAAACTAATCTTTTAAGCTAATTTTTCTTTTTATTACTTTATTTCTTTTAATAACTTTTCAATTCCCTCAACAGAAACCTTTTTTGAGTCTTTAAAGAAATTTGAAATTAACTTTTTTGAGGATTCTTCAAGAAGCTTATCTGCAACAGACTTGATAATACTCCTGGAAAGCTCTTTGTTATCTACAGCTGCAGAATAAATATATGTTTTTGAAGACTTATCCTGTTTTAAAAGACCTTTTTCTGCAAGCGTAGTCATAGTGGACATAACTGTAGTATAGGGTATGAAGCCTTCTTTTTTATTTTCAATCTCTATTCTTAACATATATTCATGTACTTCTCTAACAGTAACCTTTGTTCTTTCCCAGACAATTTTCATTATGTCTGCTTCAAGATTGCTGATACTATTTAAGCCATTTATTCCGATTTCTTCAGATTTCTTTTTTAAATCTGTATCTTTTGCCATTTTGAACACCTCACAGTACGTATTTAATTAATAACTTAACTTAAACCAATTTTTTAAAAGATTGGTTTAACATCTATAAAGAAACAATACTATGTTTTATACTCAAATGCAATATTTTTTTTATCAAAATTTGTATTTGACTATGATAACAAATATTAAATATTACTGATACTTATATCATAAATTTTACAAAAGTAAATATAAGTATTAAAAATATAATGCTAATATAATTATTTAATACTATATTTTATACCTCCAGTGTATTTTTTAAAAGCATAATCTTAATTTTTTTATTAATTTAGACATTACGGTTAAGATCCCAAGCCTCCGGGAAAATAATTACTATCCCTGGTAAAAATAAACATTGTTTTTAAAAAATATTGATGGCTTAATCCTGATTTTAAAAATTAATATATACTGCAGAAGGTTAATTGGAAATTTCGGGCAAGGAAAACTTTAAAAAATAAAAATAATTTATTTATTTTTTAAAAAAAAGGCAAAGATCTTCCCCTTCAAGAAAAGCAACATAGTGGAGTCCTTTATCAGGATCAAGTGCCGCGTAACAGATAGCCCTGTTGCCTACCACAGTTAATGTTATAGCAAAATATATCAATATTTATAAAAGATGTTACTTCTGGTATTATGATTACCGGGAGTAAAATTTTCACAATAAACATAAAATAACGAGGCTATTTAGTTGAAGCTATCTTTAAAATTTACAATTTAAAAAGATTAAAAGCGTAATGAGAATTGCTCGAGTAATCGGAAATGTATATGCAACATTAAAGCATGAAAAGTTAACAGGAATCAAACTTATGGTAATACAGCCCGTTGATCCTGACGGCTCGGCAATTGGGAAGCCGATTATTGTTGCTGATTATCTTAATGCTGCATCCGGAAGTCTGGTTTACTGGATTGAAGACGGTTCAACAATTTGTAAAATAATGGGGATAAAAAGCATTCCGCTTAGAGGATGCATAGTAGGATTGATAGACAGTATTGACATGAAAAAAATGGGCAAGGTCCTGGAAGGTTAAGATGAAACTTGTTAAAGTAATAGGAAGCGTAACTTCAACAATAAAAGATTCAAGCCTTCAGGGTTTTAAATTACTTTTGGTGCAGACTGTGGGTATAAATCTGGAAGACAAGCATGATTTTTTTGTTGCTGTTGACACTATCGGGCTGGGTGAGGGCGAAATTGGCCTTATTTCTACAGGAAGCACTGCAAAATATACAAAAGAAACCCGCCATAAAAATGTTGATGCTTCAATAATAGCAAAGGTTGAAAGAATTGACCTGGAGAACTATAATTTGAAAAGTTAAATATGGGCAAATGGCAAAATTAATATTAAATTTATTAAAAAGTGAAATAAATATTGTTTCAGGAGAAGTTTTATGAGTCCAGATTCTGTTGAATTAATAAAAAATGCTGGTGTAGTGGGAGCCGGGGGTGCAGGTTTTCCAACTCATGTTAAATTAAGCGCTAAAGTTGATACAATACTTGTAAATGGCGCAGAATGTGAACCATTAATACATGTGGACAGGCAGCTTATTGAAAAATATCCTGACAGAATGTATGAAGGCTTAAAAATTGCAGTTGAGTCTACAGGTGCCAAAAAAGTAATAGTAGCTTTAAAAGCCAAAAATAAAGTTGCTGTCAAAACACTTGAAGATTTTAAACAGGACAGCCTTAAATTTGAAATTTTTCAGCTTGGCAACTTTTATCCTGCAGGTGATGAACAGGTTCTTGTAAATGAAATAACCGGCAAGATTGTACCTGAAGGCGGCATACCGTTAAATGTCGGAATTGTTGTAATTAATGTTGAAACCTTAATCAATGTTGCAAATGCTGTTGAGGGGAAAAGCTTAACCAGAAAATTTGTTACTGTTAACGGCGCAGTTGAAACTCCCAGGACTTTTATGGTTCCTATCGGAACACCTGTTTTAAAATTAATTGAAGCATGCGGAGGTGCAACTACTGGTGACTATGGTGTGATAGACGGCGGCCCGATGACGGGCAAGCTTATAAATCCCAATACTCATGCAGTCACAAAAACAACAAAAGCAATCCTTGTTTTACCGGAGACAAATATAGTTATAACCCAAAAAAGGCGCAGTATTAATACGCAGTTAAAAAGAGCCCAGGCTATTTGTTTAAGCTGCAGGATGTGCACAGATTTGTGCCCAAGGTATCTACTGGGGCACGACCTTTTCCCTGATGAGCTGATGAAAAGGATGTATAAAAAAGAAATAACTTCAGAAAATATTTCCAACTTTGATTTTGCATATTTATGCTGTGATTGCGGGTTGTGTGAATTATACAGCTGCGTGGTTGATTTGTCAGCGCGTTCAATTTTTAATTATTTAAAAGTTGAGCTTGAGAAGGCCGGCATAAAAAATCCTCATCTCCGCGACACTCTGGCTGCCAATGAATTCAGGGATTTCAGAAAAGTTCCGGTTCCAAGGCTGCTTAAAAGAACAGAGCTTGACGGATATATTAGTCATGCTGATTTATCAAAGGATGAAATTCTCACAAACGAAGTAAAATTATTTTTAACCCAGCATGTAGGAGCTCCTTCCCGGCCGGTAGTAAAAGTTGGCGACAAGGTCAGCGAGGGCACTGTAATTGCAGATATTGCCCCTGATAAACTTGGCTCAAAGATCCACGCTTCAATAGATGGAAAAGTAAAAGAGATAACTGAAAAATATATAATTATTTCAAAGAATTAATTTAAAAGATATGGAAATAAAATTGATAGGTAAAGTGCAGGAAACTGAAATAAGGAAAAGCAATCTGGCTGTAGTTGAATTTAAAAGCATTGCAAGAGGCATATTTACAACTGATGCAATGCTTAAAGCTGCTAATGTTAATCTTGTAATGGCAACTTCTCTTTGTCCGGGAAAATATTTAACTATTGTTGAAGGCGAGACAAGCGCTGTTGAAAATTCTTTAAAAGTTGCTGACGAGATTGGCGGAATGCATGTATTCAGCTCCGAGGTTATAAATGCAATCAGCCATAAGGTTATTAATGCTATTTTTGGGAAACTTCAAAGTGAAACAGGTGGAGCACTTGCAATCATAGAAAGCATGCAGATGGCAAATTTAATAAGTTCTGCCGACGAAGTTGTAGATGCAGTACAGATTGAATTTGTAGATTTCAGGCTTGCCAGAGGCTGCGGAGTAAACAGTTTTTATATATTTTCCGGAGAGCTTTCTTCAGTTCAGGAAGGTGCAAAAGTAGCTTCAAAATATTTGATGGGCAGAGGGGCACTGCTGGCTTACAGGGTAATTTCCGGGCCTGACAGGGAAGTCTGGAGATGGATTAAATCATCTTTGTGCGGATGTTAGTGTTTTGATTTTAAAAATAATTAAATAATTATTGGAAATAATAATTATAAAATATAATATATATCTTTAAAAATAAAAATAAAATTTAAAAATAACTTAATTGGAAGGTTTGCCCATGCAAGTAAAAAGTGAGCGGGAGTTAAGAGCAGATATAGTTGATGTCTGCCATAAAATTTATAACAATGGTTGGGTAGCCGCAAATGACGGCAATGTATCAGTGCTCTTGGGTGATGGTTTGGCAATATGCACTCCTACAGGAATAAGCAAGGGAGTTATGACTCCCGATATGCTTATAAAGGTTGATATCAATGGCAATATGATTGAGGGCGAGAAGGACTTAAGACCTTCATCTGAAATAAAAATGCATCTTGATATATTAAAAAACAAGCCTGGAGTTACTGCAGTTGTACATGCGCACCCGCCTTACGGGACTGCTTTTGCTGTTGCAGGCATTCCGCTTAATGAATGTATCCTTCCTGAAATAGTAATCTCTCTTGGCCATATTCCTCTTACAAAATACGGAACTCCTTCTACTTTTGAAATTCCTGACAGCGTAAGGGAGCATCTGAAAGATAATTTTGTATTTTTACTGGAAAATCACGGTGCCCTTTCTACAGGCGCTGATGTTTATCAGGCTTATTACAGAATGGAAAGCATGGAACTTTTTGCCAAAATTGCTGTTATTGCCAGAACTCTCGGGAATGTGAATACAATAAGCGAGCCTAATGTTAAAAAGCTTTTAAAGCTTCGTACTGACTGGGGTATGGATACGGAAAATTTTTCCGGCTGCAAAATTGGCGACAGGATGATGAATTATGACAATAAGGGCTCAAATTCAGACACAGGCTTAAAAATAAGTTCAGGACTCAGCGCGGACGATGAAAAAATTACTTTAACAAAAAAAGAACTTGTTGAAATAATACAGTCAACTGTTACAAATATTTTAAAGCAGTACAATAAGTAAACTTGTTTGAAATATTTTTTTATTAAATGTTGCCTGAATTTAATAATTCTGGTATAAAATTTGATTTATTTTATTAATTTTAAATTTAATTGATGATATAATTTAAAATTTAAGCCAGGGTTTAAAAGAAATATTAAAAGTGATAAGCTTATATAAAGATTATATTTTGTTGTTTTTTATAGGGATATTTTTTAAAAAAATATAAATAATAAAATTAATTTAAAAGATAAGGAGAAAAAATGAACGGCGAAGCAATAGGATTAATTGAAACCAGAGGGCTGGTTGCCTCAATAGAAGCTGCAGATGCAATGGTTAAAGCTGCTAATGTTACATTAATGGGCCAGGAAAGAATAGGATCTGCTTTTGTCACAGTAATAGTTAAAGGCGATGTAGGAGCTGTTAAAGCTGCTGTTGATGCCGGCGCTGCTGCTGCAAAAAGAGTAGGAGAACTTATTTCTGTTCATGTAATTCCAAGGCCTCATCAGGAATTGGCAATGATACTTCCTCAAGAATAATTTTTTATTTAATTAATAAAATATTTTTCAAACAGAGAGGTATCAAAAGTGGATACTGAAAAATTAATCCATGATGTTGTTAAGAGTGTTATGAGGAAGTTAAATGGAAACATTGCCCAAGACGCTTCAACAAATACAACTTTAGGTTTAGGCACAGCTGGCGGCAAGCTGAAAATGGCTGAAACTGTTGCTTCAGACAGAAAAATTGTTTGCAGTATATCTGTAAAGCATGTTCATCTTTGCCGTGAGCATCTAAATATTCTTTATGGCAAAGATTATGAGCCGACTATTTTAAAAGAATTATATCAGCCCGGCAATTATGCTTATAAGGAAACTTTAACAATAGTAGGTCCAAGGTTAAATGCAATTCAGAATGTCAGAATTTTAGGCCCGCTTCGCAGCAAAACTCAAGTTGAGCTTGCAAAAACTGATTGCATTATTCTTGGAATAGATGCACCGGTAAGACCATCAGGAAAACTGGAAGGCACAACTTCATGTGTTTTAATCGGTCCCAAGGGTGCAGTTTATTTGAAAGAAGGAGTTATAAGGGCCAACAGGCATATTCATTTAAGCCAGGAAGATGCAGATTATTTTGCAATAAAAGACAATGACGAAGTTGATGTAAGAGTCCCGGGGCCAAAAGGTTTGACTTTTAATAATGTTCAGGTAAGAGTCAGCAAAGACTCTGTGTCAGAAATGCATATAGACACTGATGACGGCAATGCTGCAGATGCTGTTAACGGCACTTTGATTGAGATAGTAAACGCATCATGCATAGCACCAATAGGGCCGTCAACGATTGCAGATTCAAATAAGATTCCGCCATACATTCCGGATAACAGCATTTCAGGTGAAATAACAGACCCTAATATTTTAAGAAACATGAACAAGGCGATGGAAATGCAAGGGAGTGTTTCATCAGCAAACGTGGCTGGTTCGGGCAGCAATATCGGAACTGCCAAAACTACAAAAACAGTAATAACTGTTGCAGATCTTGATAATTATAAAGCTTCAGGCATAAATCTATCACCTGGCGTTATTTTAAGCCCGCTTGCAAAAGATGAAGCAATTGCCAGAGGGATCAAAATTATCAGCTGATTTTTTTGATAATTAAGCAGGTTTTATTTTTTAATTATCCGTTTTAAAGGATAATATTAAATTAAATATTATAATTCTTAACTCAAATGTTTACTTTGGAGGTAAGTGTGAACATAGATGAAAAATTAATAGAGCAGATTGTAAGAAATGTTGTAGAGAACGTAGTCTCTTCAGGCTCTTCAAGTACAGGAACTGCCAAAGCCGGCTACTTAGGCCCTCAAGGCGGGCCTTTATTTGACAATATTGAAACTGCGATTGCAGCAGCAAAGGAAGCTCAAAAAAGATTTATTGATTTAGGCAGAGATGCAAGATACGGGGTAGTCGAATCAATAAGAAAAGCTTCACTGGCCAATGCTGAAAAATGGGCAAAAATGGCTGTTGAAGAAACAGGCATGGGAAGAGTAGAAGATAAAATAATAAAGAACATTGTAGCTGCAGAAAGAACTTTAGGCCCGGAAGACATTGAGATTAAAAGCTACAGCAGATGCTGCACTGATAACGGAACTTTAACTGTTGATATGGCTCCTTATGGTGTCGTAGCTACCATTACTCCGATGACAAATCCGGCGCCTAGCATAATCAATAATACAATCATAATAATTTCTGCAGGCAATTCTGTTGTATTTCTGCCTCACCCTGCAGCAAAAAAAGTAACAATTGATGCCCTGCTTGTTGTGCACAAAGCTATTGTTGACGCAGGCGGTCCCGAAAACTTGATAACTTCAACCAAGGAACCAAATATAAATAATGCAAGCATATGCATGGCTCACAAGGATATTAATCTTATCTGCGCTACCGGTGGTCCTGCAATAGTTGAAATTGCCATGAAAAGCGGTAAGAAAGTTTTAGGTGCCGGTCCCGGAAATCCTCCGGTTTTTGTTGATGACACTGCAGATATTGCCAGAGCTGCAAGGGAAATAGTTGCCGGCTCTTCTTTTGACAACAACATACTTTGTAATGAAGAAAAAGTGCTTATTTGTATGAGATCTGTTGCAGATAAACTGTTAAGTGAATTCGGCAAAAATAACTGTCTTGTATTAAATGCCGAAGAGGCTCAAAAAGTTACAAATCTTGTTGTTAAAAATGGAGAAATCGACAAGAAACTTATGGGAAAAAATTGTGCGGTTATTTTGAAGCAGGCAGGTATTAATGCCAGAGATGATTTAAGGCTTGCAGTTTTTGTTGCAAATGATGAAACGCATCCTCTTGTTCAACATGAGCAGCTTATGCCTATTCTTCCAATGGTAATAGTCAATACTTTTGAAGAAGGTGTAAGAATTGCTTGCAGAGTAGAACACAACTTTAAACATACTGCAGTTATCCATTCAACAAATATTGAAAGAATTACATACTATGCGCAGGAAGTTAATACAACAACGGTACAGG
>JAPLCN010000183.1 GCA_026392215.1 Actinomycetota bacterium
CTTCCATATTCTTCATAAACATCTGTATCAAACATACCTGCACCTGTAGCTACAACTATTGCTCCGACTTCTCGAGTGATGGTTTCTTCTTTCTGACAATAATCTATTGCATTTGCCTCGCAAGCTTTTGCACACTCATGACATTCTGAACAGATGCCACAATCAAGACATCTCTGTGCCTCATTTATTGACTGCTCTTCTGATATTGGATAAACTACCTCACTGAAGTTTTTAATTCTTTCCTCTGCAGGCATCTTTTGAACCCTTATGCGTCTGTTTTTTTCAAAAGAACTTAATTCTTTCTTAGTAAACACTTCTTCAGGATTTAATGATATTTCACTTTCTTTTTCTCTTTGAATTTCAACTTCTATGTCTTCTAATTTTTCATTTTCTAAATATTTACCGATAACCTTTGCCGCAAGCTTACCGTGAGCAATCGCTTCGGTAACAGTTGCAGGTCCTAGCACAAGATCACCACCTGCAAATATTCCCTCACTGTTTACAAGAAGAATATCCTTCTTATCAAGCCTTATTTTTTTATCACGCATTACTTCAAATTTATTTTCACCTGATATTAAATATTCGACATCAGGTTCCTGGCCAATTGCAAGAATTATAAGATCTGCAGGAAACTTGAACTCGCTTCCCGGAATAGGAACCGGTCTTCTTCTTCCACTGCTGTCTGGCTCACCAAGCATATTTTTTATTAAAATCAGTTCTTTGACATTACCTGTTTCACCTGATATTTCTACTGGAGCAGTGAGATAATTTATTTTAATGCCTTCCTCCAGGGAATCTTCAATCTCTTCGTCAAGTGCTGGTATTTCTTCCCGGCTTCTTCTATAAAAGATATGTACTTCAGCTGCTCCCAGCCTTAATGCTGTTCTTGCAGAATCTATGGCAGCATTCCCTCCTCCAACAACCGCAGTAATTCCATCAACCTTTTTTATTTTTGAAAGTTTAACATCCCTTAAAAATTCTACTCCTGATATGACTCCCTTTAAATTTTCACCATTTAAACCTAGTGGAACATTTTTACCTGCTCCTGTTGCAAGAAATATTGCAGCAAATTTATCTGAATTCTTAAGCTTCCATATATCATCGCTATTTTTGATTGTAGTGTTTGTTTTTATTTCTACACCCATTTGTTTAATGAGGTCAATTTCAAGATCTAAAATCTTTGAAGGTAATCTGTATTCAGGAATTCCAACCCTTAACATTCCTCCTATGACTGGGAGAGATTCAAAGATCTGAACATTATATCCGTCTTTAGCTAAATAAAAGGCAGCAGTCAAACCTGCGGGACCTGAACCAATTATTGCAATCTTTTTTAACTTTCTTTCTTTCATTTCAGGTAGTGGGATTTCTCCCAATTTCAGTTCATAATCGGCAATAAATCTTTTCAGGCTCATAATTGAAACAGGGTCATCAATAAGATTTCTTGTACAATTCAACTCGCATGGATGCGTGCATACCCTGCCACAAATTGACGGAAAAGGATTTTCTTCTCTGTGAAGTTTTAAAGCTTCAAGATATTTTTTTTCTTTTATAAGTGCAATATAACCCTGTGCAGGTACATCTGCCGGGCATTTGCTTCTACATGGCGCTTTCCCTCTTCTGTTTATAAAATATGCTGATGGTACTGCCTGGGTGAAAATTTTTGAGATTGCTTTTCTTTGATTAAGACCTGCTTCAAAAGTATTTACATAAGAAACAGGACATACTTTTTCACATTCTCCGCACGAAGTGCATTTTTTTAAATCAATATAGCGTGGGCTTTTTTTAATGGCTATCTTAAAATTCCCGATAGAGCCTTCAACCTTTACAACTTCCGATAGAGTCATAAGCTCTATGTTTTCATGCATCCCTACATCAACCATTTTTGGTGAAAGTATGCATGCAGAGCAATCAATTGTAGGAAAAGTTTTATCAAGCTGAGCCATTCTCCCTCCAATTGAAGCTTCTTTTTCAACCAGTATTACCTTTTTCCCGCCATCAGCTATATCGAGAGCCGCCTGAATGCCTGCTATACCTCCGCCTACCACTAGCACATTCTTGTTAAGATCAAAGTACTTTGGATATAACTCTCTGTTCCTGTACACTTTTGAAGCTGACATTTTAATAATCTCTATCGCCTTTTGAGTAGCTTTTTCCCTGTCATCATGTATCCAGGAATCCTGCTCCCTTATATTAGCCATTTCAAAAAGATACGGGTTGAGACCCACAGATTCAACAGTTCTCATGAAAGTTGTGTTGTGTACTCGCGGTGAACAGGAAGCAACAATTACTCTTGATAAATTATACTCTTTGATTGCTTTTTTAATCTGACTCTGCCCTGGTTCCGAACAGGTGTATAAATTGGTCTGTGAGAAAACTACTCCTGGAAATTTCAACACTTCTTCTGCAACCTTTTCCACATCAACAGTTGCACCAATATTGGAACCGCAATAGCATATAAAAATTCCAATTCTCAACTCTAAAACTCCTAAACTAATATGTTTTTATTTTTTTATAAATTTTGGTTCGACAAAAAGCCTGTCAATCATTACATCCTTATATGACAAACCCATTGCAAGCCCTAAAATCTGAGAAATATAATAAACAGGGATATTGTATTTTGATTTAAAATGTTTATTGATTTGTGATTGTCTTAAGTCTAAATTCTGTTGACACAGAGGGCAGCACACAACAATACTATTTGCTCCAGCTTCTAAAGCGGCGTCTAAAATTTCTTTGCTTAATTTAAGTACAATATTTTTATGAGTTAATGAAAGTATTGCTCCACAGCATTCAGTTTTGAATCTAAAATGCTTACTTTTTATCCCAACGGTATCAAGGATTTCTTCCATGGATGTGGGATTTTCCATATTATCAAATTTGGTCACACCTTCAGTTCTTAAAAGTACACACCCGTAATAGCAAACAGGCTTCAAATCCTTTAGAATTTCCGACTCTATTGTTGATGTTTCACTGTTAATACTATTTTTGTTTTTATTCTCAATAAATTTTTGCCTTATTAATTCCTTGTTCTTGTAAAGTAACTCTACAAGAGAATAAACCTTAAAATTAAACTCCTCTTCTGTCTTATACCCCATGTTCTGGAATACTTCAAATATTTCTTTTCGGGTTTTTATTTCAGATTCAGATTTGATTTCCTTATTATTTATAAGAATTGAGGCTTTAGATAACTTACAGTAACATGAAACACAGGGACAAATTATTTCTTCAAGTCCCATATTTTTAGCCAGAAACAAATTCCTTGCTGAAAGTGCAATTGGCATTTCTTTGCTGACATTATGTGCAGGGGTTGTTCCGCAACAATTCCAGTCTCTAATTTCTTCAAAATGAATATTTAAAGCCTTAAAAAGGTTTTTTACAGAAATATTAAAATCAATTGCAGTCGAGTTCAGAGAACACCCCGGGTAATATGCAAATTTTCGCTTATCCTGATCTATTGTGCTATCATCTTTTTGCTTAGTATTCACTAGTTTTTCCACTATTTATTTATCCTGAAATTGAATTTGCCTTAATTTACCTTATAATAAAAAAAAAGAAACCTGAAAACTAAAATTTATTAAAAATTACCCTTACAAATTACAAATATTTTTTTACGATTTTTGATACCTCATTTCTTTTTTTAATAAACTCCGGCATTAGTCTTATTTTTCTTTTTTTCAATATTTTTACTGCTATATCGAAATCATTAAAAAAATTTTTATTTAAGAGATTTAAACTTAAAATTAATAGGGGTTCAAAGCTTCTGCCAAATATTTTTACAATTCTAAGGAATATTCCATAGAAGTTAGCAATACTTGATAGTTTAAATTGCTTATAATGCCAGCTTTTAATTCTTAAATAGTTCATAACTGCAGCAATATCCACCTCCTGTGGACATCGGCTGCTACAAATCTCACAGGATGCACATAGATATACAGAGTTTGCATTGAGAATAGAAGCAATTTTATCTAATTGAATTAACCTGATTACTTCATTCGGCTGGTATTCATAAACATCAGAAAGAGGGCAGCCGGCTGTGCACTTTCCACACTGATAGCAGTAATAAATATTTGGTTCTACAATAGTTACAAGTTCATGTCTTATTGTATTAAGATATTTTTTATCTTGATCTATCATGATAAATCATTATATAAAGGCAAAAAGAAAAATCATTTTTTTTCTTTTTGCCTTTCCATCATCTGTTGTAAAGTATACGAATCTAAGGTTTCAAAAAACTTATTACTAATTTCTGTCCAAATCTCTCTTGTAATGCAAAAGTCTGATCTGTTGCAAATTGCTGGATTATCAACACATTCAACAAGATTTAAGGGGCCTTCAACAGCAGCAATTATTTCACTCAATTTTATATCTTTTGGGTGTTTAGATAAAAAATAACCTCCGTGTGCTCCCCTTGATGCCTTTATCAAACCTGCTATCTTTAATGGCATCATTAATTGAGCTAAATATTTTAAAGATATTTCCTGTGAGTTGCTTATTTCTTTTAAGAGAACTGGCCTTTCTCCATAATGAAAAGCCAGTTCTATCATTAATCTTGTGCTGTATCTGCCTCTTGTTGATAGTCTCATATTTTATCATTAAAAAATGATAAATTTAAAATTACATTTTAATATTAAATTAAATATTATTCCAATCCTGGAAGTCTCTTAACAGGCTTTGTATTAGCCCACCATCTTCCAAGTCCAGCAACCTGACCTGCTTCTAAAAACATCAGAATTAATAATACTAATATATATACCATATGATCATCTATTTGGAAAATATCATTTGTAATTCCAGTATAATTTATTGATAGAGGTTGGAAATGTCAAGTATTTTCATTAAAAAATTTTTTTAGTTTTATAATAAATTAATGCTGCCTGTTAAAATCACACAAATATCTAATTTTTTATCTGCAGATAAATAAAATAGAAAAATAATAAAAAAATGTTACAAAATAGGTAAAAATATTGCATTTAAATTATATAATTAAATTTTATTACTTTCAGAATAAATCCTTTGTTTGCAAAGAGGAGGATATGGTAAAATATTTTGACTAAACTAAAGATACCCAAACAAAATATGTTTATATATATATTAATAAGCGCTGTCGCAGTTGCTGCTTTAGTGATTTTACTGCTTTTAATTTCAGGCGTCTTTTTAAAAAAAGATTATAGCAGTGATGCACTAAGATATTTCGATAAAGATTTTTTGGATATATCTTATAATTACCAGAAGATAAGCGTAACAATATTTGTAATAAATCAGATAATTTCTTTTTCATTAATGTTTCTTATTTTTTTATTGTCTTTTAAGATATTTTCCAAAAATTATAGGGCTACGCTGCTTGCTGCTTTAATAAGTATGCTGATATTTTTTTTAGCTTTAATAGTTATGACTTTTTTGTTCTCATATTACAGAGGTTTTATTATAGAACACAGGTTCGGGCTATCAAATCAGACATTTAACGGATGGTTTGCTGATTATTTAAAAAGCCAAAGCATTTCACTTGGAATTAATTTGGCGGCATTCATTTCTATATATGCTCTTATTATTTATATTCCCAGGTATTGGTGGGTCATTTCATGGGCAGTAGTGGTTATTTTTATTATATTGGGAACGTATATAGCACCGATCGTAATAGATCCCCTTTTTTACAAGTTTAAGCCTCTTGAAAATGAAAATTTAAAGGAAAAAATAATTAGTATTTCCGACAAAGCTAATGTCAGAGTAAGCGCCGTATTGGTTGCCGATGCAAGTACAAAAACAAAAACAGCTAATGCATATTTTACCGGCATAGGTTCAACTAAGAGAATTGTCTTATATGATAATCTTCTGACAGGTTTTTCTGATGAAGAAACACTTTCGGTTGTCGCCCATGAGATCGCACATTGGGAGTATGGGCATATTATTAAGAGCCTGGCAATTGCCTCTATTTTTTCATTTATAGGTTTTCTTTTACTTGGCTATATCATCAAGGGTTTAAATCTTTATGATATCAGGGGGCTTTTTTTAATAATTATCTTGTTTTCCATAGTAAGTTTTACAATTATGCCTTTAGAAAATGCAATTTCAAGAAGATTTGAAAGTCAGGCTGACAAAAGAGCTCAAATGCTTACACAAAATTATAAAACCCGGATTGATTTATCCGTAAATCTTGCTAAGTCCAATTTATCAATGGTTGAGCCTGACGGTATAGTAAAAGCAATTCTATATAGCCATCCTCCGGTAATTGAAAGAATAAAAAATGCGATTAAATGGGAAGAAGAATTGAAATAAAAGCTATACTATTTTTAAAAAAATCTTAAAGAGCGGGAGGTTGTCATGATAATGTCAAGATCAGAAAAAAATCCGATAATTAAACCTGAGGACGTTAAACCTTCAAGACCGGATTTTAAAGTAGTTGCTGTTTTTAACTATAGGCAGTCTTATAATATTTAAAATTTAATTGAGCCAGTTTTCAATCTTAAGTTCCTTTATGCGCCCAAAATGCCGCGTATTGCCCGTTATTACTGTAAGGTTATTTGCAATAGCAATTGAAGCAATCTGTATATCAGGATTTGAAATTACTTCCCCATTTTTTTCAAGTTCTGCTCTTATTTTCCCGTAAATAAAAGCTGCAGAACTGTTGAAATCAAGAATATTTATTGAAGGTAGCAGCATATTTGTAATCTTATCGAGTAATAATTGTGTATTATTGCTTTTAAAAGCTCCAAATACCAGTTCTCCTACGGTAATCGTAGAAACATACTGTTCGCTTTTTTCAAGTTTTGCAATATTTTCTATAACCCTTTTTGAAGGATTTTTCTTTAAAAGATTTGATATGCAGTCAGTATCAAAAAGATACATCCCTTCCCCTATCTTTTTCTCTCTCTTTATATATCTTGTCTAATTGCTCCGGAAGACCTTCAAATTCTTTCCATTTTCCTATTAAATTTTTTAACCCGTCAGATTTTTTTACTTTTTTAAGCTCATCAAAATCATTACAGGATACAAAAGCTGCTACTGGTTTGCCCCTTTTAGTTATTAAAATCTTTTCGCCTGCATAAGCAACTCTTGATATGTATTCAGAAAAATTGCTTTTTGCTTCGGCAATTGATATTTTTTTATCTTTTTCTTTGAAACTTTCAAATTCATCTTTCATTAATTTTCATCTCTTTTGTTTTTTACAATTTTAAAATTATTTGATATGGTCATTATGACATATTGACCATAATATTTCAATCTTTTTTATCGTTTTGAAGAAATCCCTCCAGCATTTGTTCTGCATGATACGAGCTTCTGACAAGAGGTGCAGATGCCACGTCCTTAAAACCAGCCTTAATAGCAAGTCTTTTATATTTTTCGAAAATATCAGGGTGTATATATTCTATAATAGGGTGATGATGCTTTGAAGGTGATAGGTATTGGCCGATAGTTAAAAAATCGCACCCAGCATTTCTTAAATCAATAAAAACTTCTATTATCTCTTTTTCCTTTTCTCCAAAACCTAGCATTATCCCTGATTTTGTTAAGATATCTTTATTCATTAATTTAACATTAGCGAGTACCTCAAGTGAACGTTTATATATTGCCATTGGTCTGACTGTTGGATAAAGGCGGGGAACTGTTTCAACATTATGATTTATAACGTCCGGTTTGGCTTCCACCACTTTGGATAATGCGTTAAAATTGCCTTGAAAATCAGGAATAAGTACTTCGATTGCTATACCAGTTCCAATATTTTTTAATTCCTTAATGACATTTGCAAAATGTTCTGCTCCGCCATCTATCAGATCATCTCTTGTAACTGAAGTTATTACAACATATTTCAGATTCATTTTTTTAACTGCTTCAGCTATATGGCCTGGTTCTTCAGGGTCCAAAGGCAGTGGGATTTTTTTTTGAACATTACAAAAAGTACAATTCCGGGTGCAATATCTGCCTAAAATCATAAAAGTAGCTGTTTTTCTGTTAAAACACTCCCTGATATTTGGACAATTTGCTTCTTCACATACAGTATTAAGGAAAAGCTTTCTTAGTATTTCTTCAACATATTCTCTGCTTTTCTCCCCATTAAATTTAATTTTCAGCCAATCAGGTTTCGGTTGATCCATAATAATCTTTCCTGTCATAAATATTAATTTCTTTCCCGTGTTGTGAAATTAAGCCATTATTTTACCCTGAAAGATTTTTTATAATGGTTTTATTCCAATACAGAACAAATCTTTATGATGGTACAGCTTTTGATATTTTAAAATATTTAAAAGATTTTAGATATTTCCATAAATTAAAGAATTAATATCAGTATTTAACGGTTCCAAGTCAAATACTTTACAAAAATATTTTAATACCTTTTCATTTAATATATCAAAATCCTGACAAGTTCCCAGGATTTTTTGCAAAGAGGTAACTCCTTTATCTTTTATGCCACATGGATTGATCCATTTAAAATGCTCCATTTGCGTATTAACGTTAAATGCAAAACCGTGCATGGTAACCCAGTGTTTTACAGATATTCCTATTGCAGTTATCTTTTCGTTTCCAACCCAGACACCTGTATATTTTCCCCTGTCTCTTTTAGCATCTATATTATATTCTTCTTTTAAAAGCTCAGTAAAAACTTCGCATATTTTGCATACAAAATTATTTAAATCCTTTCCATAATTATTCAAATCCATAATCAGGTAGCCAACTATTTGTCCGGGACCATGATAAGTAATATCTCCGCCACGGTTAGTTTCAAAAATTTTAATTCCCTTCGCTTCCAATTCCATTTTTGAAAGTAAGATGTTTGAATGCTTGCTTCCTGTACCCAGGGTCAGAACCGGGGGGTGTTCAAGAAGCAGTAAAACATCTTCAATTTTACATTGCTGCCTTAATAATTGCAGTTTTTCCTGAATTTCAAGCGCATCCTTGTAATCAATTAAACCTAAATGCACAAAGTTTATTAACATGTTTTATCCTGTAATAAAATATACCCAGTCTGTTTTTATTAAGTTTTATAATATAAAATAACATAAAAGATTTTAAATTTGATTAATTTTAACAAAGTTATTAAAGTTTTTTTCTTTCGCAATATTTTTTAACTGAAAAAAAGACATTATCTGAAGAACTTTTTTAATGTCAAGCCCTGAAGTATTTATTATTTCTTCAATGCTTTTTTCCTTATATCCCAGACAGTTGTATATTTTCAGATAGTCATCGTCAGGAAAGTTTTTCAAATTCCTGTAGCCAGCGCAATCATTATTTTTTTTATTTTTATATTCATTTTCCAGTAAACTGTTATTAAAATGATTATATTGAGGGTTTTTATCACTCGCTGTCATTTCAAGTTTTATTGAATTTTGGTAAGCGGGATCTTTTATATAATTTCCAAGCTCTTCAAGAATATCTTCAATTGATTCCACCAGTTTTGCTCCGCTTTTTATCAGGCTATGGCAGCCTTTGCTTTTATCGGAAAAAATATTTCCAGGCACTGCAAACACTTCCCTGTTTTCCCTAATTGCTGATTTTGCTGTAACAATTGCTCCACTTTTTTCTGCTGCCTCTATGACAATTACTCCAATAGAAATTCCACTTATGATTCTGTTTCTTGCCGGAAAATTACTTTTTAATGGTGGGGTTCCCGGCAAAAATTCTGTAACCAGGCTTCCGTTCTTTATTATTTCCTCAAACAAATGCTTATTTTCATAAGGATACTTGATATCAATTCCAGTTCCCAAAACACCAATGCTCCTGCCTGATTCTTTTATAGCTGCTTCATGCGCCGCCGCATCAACACCAATAGCCATTCCGCTGACAATGGTAAATCCCATTTTTGAAAGTTCTTTGCTAAAGTGCGATGCAACTTCCCTCCCGTAATCACTGCAATTCCTGGTGCCTACTATGGCTATTTTTAAATTACCGGTTTCTTTTATTTTTTCACCTTTGCAAAATAATAATGGAGGCGGGAAATATATCTCTTTTAAAAGTACAGGATATTGATCTTGTGCTATATTAAGAATAAAAACTGCCCTTTTGTAAAAATATTGCATTAATAAGTTAAAGTCTTTGCCTGCGCACCCGGATTTATTATTGTTCTCATTAAATAGCTTTGGATTATCTTTTTCCCTATTAAAAAAATATTTCAGCGCATCTTCAATATTTTTTTTGTTTTTATAAATATTAATGAAATCTGATGGTTTTATTTTCAGATTATAAAAAAGTTTTAATATGTTTAAATTTATTTCTTCATTCTCCAATTTATTTTTAATTTGATTATTTTGTTTAATAATTATTTTTTTATGGTTAAGTATCTAACTGTCCTTTCCTAAATAATAGTTGAAATCTTATATTGAAAGGCTTCAATCATATGATTTTCAGCTATTTCATTTTCTCCTTCCAGATCTGCTATTGTTCTTGATATTTTTATAAGGCTTGAAATTCCTCTGGCAGTCATCAAAGTTTTTTTAGAAAAATCTGCTGTTATTTTTTTTAAGCCCTGATTTTGGTTTATCCAGTCATTTATATAGTCTGGTCTAGCTTCAGAATTATAATTTATTTCCTTGTCCTTGTATCTCTCATTCTGCATTAAAATAGCATTGCTGACTCTTTCCTTAATATTATGTGAATTTTCAACTTCCTTATTTTCAAGAAAATGTTCTTCCTTTAACCTTGGGAGCTTTATCTGCATATCTATCCTGTCCAGTATAGGTCCGGACAGTTTCTTCCAGTATTTTTCAACTTCCCTTATTGAACATTTGCATTTTTTATTTTCATCACCAAAATATCCGCAGAAACAGGGATTCATTGCAAGAATGAGCATAAAGCTGCATGGAAACGTGTACGAAACATTATTTCTTGTAATTACAATGCTTTTATTTTCAAGCGGCTGCCTTAATGATTCAGAGTGTCTTGTGGAAAATTCAGAAAATTCATCCAGAAACAAAATACCCCTATGCGCCAAACTGATTTCTCCTGGCTTGGGATAAATCCCTCCCCCTATAAGCCCTATTTCGCTAATAGTATGGTGAGGGTTTCTAAAAGGCCTGCTTCTGATCAAACCATATTTTCTTCTCTTTATCAGACTGTATATTTTGGTAACTTCAATGCTTTCATTAAAATTCAAGTCAGGCATTATGGTTATTGCTCTTTCAGCAAGCATTGACTTGCCTGAACCCGGCGGGCCAATTAATAGGATGTTATGCATTCCGCTTACTGCTATTTCCATTGCTCTTTTGGCCCTAAACTGGCCTTTTACTTCAGAAAAATCTATCCTGTATTGATTTGAATCACTTTCCGGATATATATAATTTTTATGTGTATGCTTATTTATTTCACTTTTATTTTTTAATATTTCTATGCACTCGGTTAAGCTGCCGCATCCAATTATAGATATATCTTTAATAAGCCCTGCTTCATTTGCATTTTCCTTGGGAATAAAAAAATACTGTTTTTTAATTTCTGCCGCCTTTTCAGACATTGATAAAATACCTTTAACCGGATCAATACCGCCGTCTAATGAAAGCTCCCCTATAAATGAAGAGCAGTCAAACAGTTCACTGGTAATCTGTCCACTTAGCGCAAGAATTGTAAGAGCTATTGGCAGATCATAAAATGAGCCTTCCTTTCTTAAATCCGTCGGAGATAAATTTATGATGATTTTCTTCATCGGAAATTTGTAACCTGAATTTATTATTGAAGCTTTTACTCTGTCACGTGCTTCATTGATGGATTTGTCAGGAAGTCCTACTATTGTAAAAGACGGCATGCCATTTGAAATATGGATTTCTACAGCAACCTTTATGGCTTCAATCCCCATTAATGCAAAACTGTCTAATTTAAAAAACATGAATTAATTATATATATAAATATATATTTGGTCAATAATATAATTACACATTTAATTTTAATTGATTTGCATGCTTATAAGTATTTGGCATTTTCAGCTTAATTGATATTTAAATATGCATAAAAGTAGATATTCTAAATGGCAATTATATGTTCCAGGTTATAATCTATGCCGTTTCTTAATTTACTGATATCTATGGGGTCCAAATCTTCCTCTGCTAAAATTGCGACTGCCAATTCTTTTGAAAGGATTATGGAAATAACATCAAATCTTAAATTGTAATTATGTTTTTCAAATGAATTTTCATTTAATAAGAAATATTGTGACGCTTTTTTTATCTTATTTAGTTTGCTTTCAGTTACAGCTTCAAAAGGGTAGCCATAATTTATATTTTCCCTGGTTTTTACTTCGGCAAATATAAGATCACTGTCTGAACCTGCAATTATATCAATTTCACCATATCTGCACTTGTAATTCTTAAAGTGGATTACGGCGCCAGAATTTTTATAATAATTTACAGCTATTTCCTCGCCTGTTTTTCCGATGATTTTATTATTTTTAGACATTCTTTAAATTTATAGTAAAAAATTATACTTGCAGTAAACTACTTGAAAATACTTTCCTGTTTACCCACAACACCATTAAAACTTAATCTGTGTATCGGGCAGGGACCGTGATTTCCAAGGCAGGCAAAATGGTTTTTAGTGCCATAACCCTTGTTTTCCATAAATCCGTAATCTCTGTAAATCAACCCGAACTTTTCCATTATTTCATCTCTGGTTACTTTTGCAATTATGGAAGCAGCTGCAATGGAAACACTTAATTCGTCGCCGTTAATGATCGGAAATACCTGCATCCGATTGCTTACAGGCAAAGCATCAGTGAGCACTATTTGAGGGGTTATCCTTAAATTATCAATTGCTTTTTTAAATACTGAAATATTTGCTTTTCCAAGTGAGATCTCGTCAATTTTTTTTGAACATATCTTTGATATTGAATAGCAGATACAGTTATTAATTATTATATTAAAAAGCTCTTTTCTTTTTTTGGAAGTCAATTTCTTGGAATCATTGATTCCTTCGATGAAAATCTTATCTCTTCTTAAGATTACTGCAGCAGCTACAATAGGGCCGGCAAGAGCTCCCCTTCCTGCCTCATCTACACCTGCAATTAATTCATAGCCTTGCAGATATAAGCTGTCTTCGTATTCGCATAAGTTTATTAATCTGTTTGATTCTTTTATTTTCATCTAAATAAATAAGTAAAAAAAGTATCTGGTTGATATGCTGAAATTTTAGCTGTACTGCTAAAATTTCATACCCTGCCAATATAAGGTGCACGTTTAAAATATATTATAGATTAATTTTTCTATCAGCAGGAATTATTTTTTATTTTACAAATTTTATGCGGGAAGGAGGCCAGTAAATCATAAAAACCTTGCCGAAAATGTCAGTTTGCACAATAGGCCCGAAATATCTGCTGTCATAACTGCTGTCCCTGTTGTCACCCATTACAAATATTTCATTTTTGCCTATCCTGAAAGTCTGGCCGGTGTACTTTGGAGGAGTATTGCCAGTATAATAATCTTTTTCTATTGGCTTGTCGTTTATATAAATAATGCCGTCAGTTCCCAGCGTTATTGTTTCGCCTTCAAAAGCAATAGCTCTTTTAACTAAGTCCTTACCTTCAACAGGTGAATGAAACGTAATAATATCTCCTCTTTTGATGCCGGTAAATTTATAGGAGAACTTATTGACTATTACTTTATCCTGCACCATTAATGTTGTTTCCATGGAAGAAGTTGGAACGATAAAGGGTTCAAAAAAAAAGACTCTAAAAAGAATTGATATTAACGCAGCAAAAAAAATAACTAATATATATGACAAAAATTCTCTTCCAAAACTTTTATTAGTTTTTGCAGGAACGGCATGTTTGCCCATCAGTAGAATTTTGAAATTATTTTATATGGTATATTTAATTATTCTTCAATTTTTACCCGGGATTTCTTGCCTATCTTATCTCTTAGGTAGTATAGTTTTGCTCTTCTGACAATCCCTGTGTTTACTTTTTCGATAGAATTTATTATTGGAGAATTAATTAAGAATGTTCTTTCAACACCAATATTAAAAGATATTTTCCTTACAGTAAAAGTTTCATTAAGTCCGCCGCCTTGCCTTTTGATAACTATGCCCATGAATGTCTGGATTCTTTCCTTGTTTTCTTCGCTGATCCTTATATTAACTTTTACTTTGTCGCCTGGTTTAAAATCAGGAACATCGGTTTTGTAGTATTTGCTTTCAACTTTTTCCAAATTGTTCATTTTTACACTCCAAAAAATATGTTACATATAATTTATTATCAAAAAAAATAACTTTCAAACTATAGGTAATTTATGAAGATTTGTCAAATAAATCTGGCCTTCTTTTTTTTGTAACATAATGGGCCTGCTCGTCCCTCCACTTTTTTATCTCCCTGTGGTTGCCGCCAATTAATATTTCAGGCACTTTAATACCCATAAATTCCGGAGGCCTTGTGTATTGCGGAAACTCCAGCAACTCATTTTCAAATGATTCAATCTTTACTGATTCTTCGCTATGAACTACTCCTGGAAGGAGCCGGAGTATCCCGTCTATTATTATCATTGCCGGCAGCTCCCCGCCGGTCAGGATATAATCTCCGATTGAAATTTCCATATCAACTGACGTTTCACTGACCCTTTCATCTACTCCTTCATATCTACCACAAAGAAATATGATATTTTCAAGACCTGAAAAATATTTCAACTTATCCTGGTTAAGTTTTTCACCCCTTGGAGTCAGCAATACTACCTTTTGATTATCTTTTTTTTCAATATTATTTTTTTCCTTTATAAATTTTACAGCATCATAGAATGGCTGGACCATCATAACCATTCCGAATCCACCACCATAAGGCCTGTCATCAACCTTTCTATGCTTGTCTTTAGTAAAATCTCTAAGATTGTGGATGTTTAACCTGGCAATTTCTTTTGTAAAAGCTTCTTTTATAACGCCATAATTCTTAAACTCAAAAAATAAATCCGGAAAAATTGTAACGACATCAATAATCATATTAAAAATAGTCTTAATTTGTTAATTAATATAATTTGTTTAGATAAATTATTTTAAAGAATAAATATCTACAGTTAAAATTATTTAAATATATTCAGGGATTTTTTTAAGTACAATTTTTTTTTCTTCAATGCTGATTGAATCAATATAATCATCAATTAATGGAATAAAAAACTCATTTTCTTTAATTCCAACTATAGCCACACTGTCTAAGTCTCTTTTTATCAGGATATTGTCATTAGCAATATTTTGCGTAACATCTTTAACTTTGCCAATATAGGAATTATCTTTTGCAAAAACGCTGCACCCTATCAGATCATCTACCCAGAACTCCTCTTCCTGCAAAGCTGGAGAGTAGCTATCTTCTCTAAATAAATTCAAGCTCCTTATTTTTTCGGCGGAGCTCTTGTCTTTAATACCTTTAAATTTAACTATGGCGCCATTTTTTACATTTAAATCAACATTTCTTACATCCTCAACCTCAAGAAATTTTTCTTTTTCTTCATCGGTATAAAAAATAGTGCCTTTTTCAATAGAATTGGGATAATCGGTAATAAAGTTTACTATTACTTCCCCATGAAGCCCATGATTTTTACCAATTATCCCAGCTATTCTTAAATCAATTTTTTTTTCAAACATCAAGCTAAATCATATATATATGAAACTCTTATGCGATTAAAATCGGCTGGTTCTTAGGTACTGACTAATTTCCACTATAAGCCAAAACTTATAATGACTAATTAATTTCTCTAAGATTTTCACTATCAAGGATTCTATTTAAATTCATTAACGATAGTATAGCGCCCGTTTCAAGACGTTTTTATAAAATTTTAAATTACACTTTTAAAGCCTTTGCTAAATTAAAACCTTCATCCTTATCATTGAAATAAGGGGCTTTCGGCTAATCATATAAGTAAAATAAACATTTTATCAGTCAATAATCTTAACGATGGAAGATTTTCCTCTTTTTGCAGAAGCAGCTCTTATAATGACCCTTAAGGCATTGGCGGTTCTACCTTTTTTACCGATAACTTTTCCCAGATCATTTTCAGCAACTTTTAGCTTGTAGATAACAGTTTTATCTCCTTCAGGCTCTTCGGTAATTTCAACATCATTTGGATTATCTACTAGTTCTTTAACCATGTATTCTAGTAACTCTTTCACCATTTACCTCCAGTTGTTTATTTACTTTGTGTTTTCGCTTTTTAAATTAATAATATCAAAGATCTTTTTTACGGTTCCTGTCGGAATAGCACCCTTATTTAACCATTCGATTACTTTTTTCTTATCAACCTCAATTGTTGAAGGGTCAGTTTTTGGATTATAAGTCCCGATGTTTTCAATAAATCTTCCATCTCTTGGAAATCTGCTGTCAGCCACAACAATTCTGTAGAAAGGCTGCTTTTTAGCGCCCTTTCTAGTTAACCTAATTTTTACGCTCAAAATAAATCCTCCTGTGTGCAAAAAAAAATACCATTTATAACATTGTATAAAATTATATATATTTATTTGAAACTTGCAAAATATTTTTTATAGATGCTTTAATATTAGCATAAATGTTTATAGACCTGATACAGGGAATAACTAAAATTTAGGAAAAGGAAAGTTAAATCCTTTCTTATTAAACCCTCCTGAAAATTGCTTTAAAAGATGTCTGGTGCTTTCAAATTGTTTTAAAAGCCTGTTTACGTCATTTACAGTAGTGCCGCTGCCCCCTGCAATTCTTTTCTTCCTGCTTCCATTTATTAAATCCGGATTTCTTCTTTCCTGCACTGTCATGGAATTAATTATCGCTTCTATTCTGTCTAACTGCCTGTCATCAAGGTCGACATCCTTCAATGCTTTGCTTTTACCCATCATCGGGAGCATTGAAAATACTTTTTCCAGAGAGCCAAGCTTCTTTACACTTTTAAGCTGGTCTAGAAAATCTTCAAAATTTAACTCACTTTTATATATTTTTTCTTCAAGCTCTTTAGCCTTTTTTTCATCTATTAATTTTTCTGTTTTTTCAATCAATGTAAGGACATCACCCATTCCAAGTATTCTGGATGCCATCCTGTCAGGATAAAAAATATCAAAGTCTTCAATCTTTTCACCTGTAGAAACAAATTTAATAGGTTTTTTTACTACATGGTTTATTGAAAGTGCAGCTCCGCCGCGTGAGTCGCTATCAAGTTTGGTTAATATGATTCCATCATATTCAAGTTTGTTGTTGAACTCTTTTGCCACATTCACAGCTTCCTGGCCAGACATTGAATCAACAACCAGATATATCTGATGAGGTTTAACCTTTTTTTTAATTTCAACAACTTCACTCATCATCTCCTTGTCTATCTGAAGCCTGCCTGCAGTATCAATTATCACGATGTCACTTGCAGTTTTTCTCAATGCACCAATTCCGTTTACAGAAATAGAAACAGAATCCTTGCTTTCATCTTCATGGTAAACTTCACAGCCAATTTTTTTTGAATAATCCATTAACTGCAGGATTGCAGCAGGCCTGTATACATCAGCAGCTATTAAAGAAACTTTTTTTGCATATTTTGACTTCAGTAAACTCGCCAGTTTAACACTGCATGTTGTTTTGCCTGAACCCTGAAGCCCTACGATCATAATAATTGTCGGGATTCTTTGAGAAAAATTAATCAGGCTTGAAGCACCCCCAAGCATGTTGACCATTTCATCATTAACAATTTTTATAACCTGTTGAAGGGGGGTCAGACTTTCCAGGATATTTTCACCGATAGCTTTTTGTTTTACATTTTCCAGGAATTCTTTTACAACCAGAAAATTTACATCGGCTTCCAGCAAAGTTAGCTTGATTTCCCTTAAAGAATCGTCCAGATCCTTAGGGCTTAAACTGCCCTTGTTTTTAATTTTAAAAAATAAATCTTCAAATTTTGAAGTTAAAAATTCAAACATTTTTATTTAATGACCATATAATTAAAATAATAAATTTAATAAATAATAATATTATTGGGGTATCCGCTTTACTCTCGTAACCACTATACATAGTGTTTTGCATATGTTCTTCCATGCTTCAATACTACATTTAGTATAAACGGGAGTAAAGCGGATACCCCAATAATACAAAACCGGTATTAGTGACATCCTCACGGCAATAAATTACCGTGCATCCCTTTGGGGATTTGGTTCCTGCTTCACGGAGCCAACTTGCAGTGCAGAGGTTGTTCTCTCCACAGGCTTAAATTCGGATGTGTCCCACCCTATAATAAAATATTGTAACAAGGACAGGCAACCTTGTCAATCAAACAAAAGTCGCTCTCATCTCGGATTTGAAAAACCTTAGGATTCCTGCTTTTGTTCCTAAAAAAAATTAATCAATTAATAAATCAACAAATTTTTCCGGATCAAAATAACTGATATCCTCAATTTTTTCCCCGTAAGTTATAAATTTGACTGGAATACTCAAATCATTTTTTATAGTTAAAACTATGCCGCCTCTGGAGGTGCTGTCTGCCTTAGTTAAAATTATTCCTGTAACATTTAAGGCTTTATGGAAAATTTCAGCCTGCGATTTTGCATTCTGGCCTGTATTTGAATCAATAACCAGCAGAACTTCATCCGGATCTCTGCCAATTTTCCTGTTTATGATTCTTTGTATTTTTTTTAGTTCATCAATAAGATTTGACGATGTCTGCATTCTGCCGGCAGTATCAATTATTACGATGTCAATATTTTTAGCAACTGCACTGTCTATACTATCATAAACTACTGCGCCAGGATCAGAATTTCTCTGATGATGTATTACTTCTATGCCTAATTTTTCTCCGAAAAACTGGATCTGCTCTATTGCTGCAGCTCTGAATGTATCAGCAGCTGCTATCATAATGTGGCTGCCTTCTTTTTGAAGCAAGTATGACAGCTTTGCTATACTGCTTGTTTTCCCTACACCATTTACTCCGATAACAAGTATTATGAACGGTTTTCTGCCGGCAGTATTAATTTTTTGAGGTTTGCCAAAGTCCAATATTTTTTTTATTTTTTCCTTAATTAAGTTTTTTATTTCATTAAAATTATTAACATTATTTTTAAAACAGTATTCCCGAGTCTCATTTAAAATACATCCCGCTGTCTCAACGCTTACATTGCTAAGGATTAATTCTTCTTCCAGGTTATCCCAGAACTGGGGATTGCTGCCTTTAAATTTATTCCATAAATAGCTTAAATTTTTAACTAGCTTGAACATAATTATCTTTTATCTTTTCTGAAACTATTTTTGTCACTCCATTTGACTGCATTGTAAATCCATAAATAATATCAGCTGCTTCCATGGTTTTTTTCTGGTGAGTAATCATTATTATCTGCCTTCCCAGAGCAAATATTTTTGCCAAAGTCAGAAATCTGACTAAATTAGCATCATCTAGGGCTGCATCAATTTCATCAAATATATAAAAAGGAGAAGAATTTACCGCAAATATTGAAAATAAATATGCAATAGAAACCAGGGCTTTCTCTCCGCCGGATAACAGCTGCAGAGAAACACTTTTATTGTTTCCTGTGTCAGCCTTAATATCAATTCCGAAATCATCACCTGCTTCATCAATATCGGTCAATAAAATCTCACCTTCTCCTAACGGAAATAAAATCTTAAAATAATATTTAAAATTTTCATTTATTTCATTAAATTTTTCGTTAAAGTATTCCCTGATTTTCTGATTCAGCTCTATGATCAGTTTTTCCAGGCTTTTTCTGCTTTCATTTAAATCATTTTTCTGGTTATCAAGAAATTCAAAACGTTCCTTAACTTTTTCATATTCCAAGTGTGCGTTAGGATTTATGTTCCTGTATTTTACAAGCTCGCTTCTTAACTGCCTTACTTTTGATTCACACATTTCAACATTTTCTGATGGTTTAAAATTTTTCATAATATAATCTACAGACATATTATATTCATCAAAAATTTTTATGCTTAAATCCTTTACCTTTTCCTTTATTTGCTCCTTTTTCAGATTGCTCCGGTAAATTTCATTTTCAAGAAAATGCTTTCTTGAGCTTAACTTGTTTAACTCGTCAAAATATCTGCTCAGTTTCAACTGGCCTGAATTTGACGCTTCCTTTTTCCTGTTAAGCTTTGAAGATATTTCATTTTTTATTTTTTTGGAAACATCCAGTAGTCTGATAGAATTTTTAAGTAAAAGATTTAAATTGGCGATATTTAACTGTGCATATCCCTTAATTTCTTTTAGTCTGTTTAATCTGTCTTCAATATTTATTTTATTTTCCGGCAATATGGCTACTTTAATATCTTCATTTCCGGTATCTTTCGGAGAACCACTTACTGAAACAAACATATTTTTGATTAAACAAAGCTCTGAAGTAATAATTTCCCGGAACCCTTTTACATCTTTAAGGAAGCTTTCCTTTGCCCATTCCTGCGCATTACTGAAAAATTCATCAATTAATTTTAAAATTTCATCAATTTTTTCAATTGTTTTTTCAACTTCCTTCTTCTCAGCAACCTGTACGCCCTGATTTTCAGATTCCGGAATGTTTTTATTATTAAAAGCATTGGAAATATCGTTTACGGCGAAATTAATCATATTTATTATTGTTTCAACGGAAGTTTTCTGATTTAAAATCATAGACTTGATATTGCTTAACTGGCTGTCAAGAAGATTGAAAGAATAATTTTTATCTTCCAGTTTATTATAATTATCTTTTTCCTCATAAAACATACTTTCAAATTCTTTTTTTTGGGCATTTATTATTTGAACCTTCTTATCAGTTTCAATCACCTCTGATGAGTTTTTTTCAGAAACCCTGTTCTCCTCGTCCCATTTACGGTTAAGATTATTTATATTTGTAATAAAAAGCGAAACTTCCTGATTTTTCATTTCCTGTGACAGATCAAAAAATATTTTTGATTTTTGAGCTTCAATTGCCAAGGGGTCCATTGTTCTTTTAACTTCATGAAGCAAATCATTTACCCTGTTAATATCGCCTTCAACTAAGTCAAGCTTTGCCCTGGATTTATCCCTTCTGATTTTATGCCTTGATACCCCGATTATTTCATCAATGATATGTTTTCTGTCAGCAGGTTTATAAAGAATGACATTGTTAATCTGCCCCTGGCTAATTATTGTATATAAGCCTTTGCCAATTCCACTTTCTGCAATCAGGTCCTGAATATCTGTTAGCCTGCATGGAGATGAATTTATAAAATACTCGCTCCCGCCTTTTATATAGACCCTTCTGGTAAATTTAACTTCCGCAAACTCAACAGGAAGAACTCTGTCGGTATTATCAAAAACAAGCGAAACCTCAGCAATTGCAAGCTCTTCATTCTTGCTTTTAAAAATAACATCTCCCATTGAAGTACTTCTTAAAGATTTAGGGCTTTGTTCTCCCAGAACCCATGAAATTGCGTCAACAATATTGCTTTTGCCGCTTCCATTCGGTCCGACTATTATGCTTATCCCCTGCTCGAATATTAAACTGCTTTTAGTCCCGAAAGATTTAAAGCCGCGTAAATATATATTTTTCAAATACAAAATATTTTCCTTTGACTTAAACAATTGTAAGTAAATTATATTAAAAGCTTTTTATAGTCAATTAAATTTATAACAAACTATTTCTGCTTGTTAATATAATTATCAAGTGCATTTTTTGCTGCAAGCTGCTCTGAATCTTTCTTGCTTTTACCTGAACCAATACCGATTATTTCATCTCCAAGCATTGCTGCAGAATGAAACATTTTGTCATGGTCGGGACCTTCAGCACTTGCAAGCTTGTATTTTATCAGGGGAAGTCCTTTTGCTTGTATAATTTCCTGCAGGTAAGTTTTATAATCAAATATTTCCGGGCTTTTTATGCTTTCATCAATAAAAGGCTTAAATAAGTCCAAAAACCATTTCTTTGCAAAATCAATACCCTTATCAATATAAACAGCGCCTATAAATGCTTCAAAGCAGTCTGCCACAATAGATTCTTTTTTTCTGCCATCACATATTTCTTCATTTTCACTTAAAAGAACATACTCGTTTAAATTGATTTCAAGCGCATATAATGCAAGAGTAGACTCTTTTATTAAATATGCACGTATTTTTGCAAGTTTTCCTTCTGCATAACTTCCGTATTTTTCAATCAGATAAGTAGTAATAATAAAAGATAGGATAGAATCACCTAAAAACTCCAATTGTTCATTTCCGCGTGATTCTTTATTGATCTGATGGGCAAAAGAACGATGGGTAAGGCTTAAGTAATATACATTAAGGTCATTTGGAATTATTTTTAACTTAAAAAGCCAAAGCAAAATTTTCTTGGTGAAAAGTCCTTCTTCATACATTTTCTAACCTGTTTGACTATGTGACAATTATTTTGAATGCTTAGCTATATAGTCCAGAGCATCCTGAACAGTTAATATTTTTTCAGCGTCAGTATCGCTTATTTCAATCTGAAATTTATCTTCCAGTGACATGATAAGCTCTACCAGGTCCAGGGAATCTGCTCCCAAATCATCAACAAATTTGCTTTCCTGTTTAACATCATCTGCATTAACTCCAAGAACATCCACTAAAATTTCTTTTATCTTTTCAAAATTTTCCATTATTCCTCCCGGTTCAGAAATGAACTTGAATTTATTATTTTATTAATTATTAATTTGTTTTGCAATTTTTTCAATTAAACTATTTTTCTGCCCATCAAGTGCAACCCTTACTGCGTTTGTTATTGCTTTGGCTTTTGAGCTTCCATGAGCAATAATTACTATTCCATTAACACCTACTAAAAAGGTTCCGCCATATTCCTCATAATCGAACTTCTTTTTCATATTCTTAAATGGTTTTTTTAAAATTGCAGCGCATATTTTAGACGTAAAATTTGCAATTAGGATTTGCCTTATTTCACTAAAAAATAAATCTGCAAGCCCTTCAATGGACTTTAATAATACATTACCCGTAAATCCATCGCATACTACCACATCTGCTACTCCATTAAACAAGTCTCTGCCTTCAATATTGCCTACAAAATTAACTTCCTTAAATTCTTTTAATAATTTAAATGCTTCTATTGAAAGTTCGTTTCCTTTTCCTTCTTCACTGCCAACATTTAATAAACCTACTTTCGGGTTTTTAGTATTAAGGATATTTTCATAATATATTTTACCCATTAGAGCAAATTGTCTTAAATATTGAGGTTTGCAGTCAGTATTTGCCCCTGCATCTATTAAAACTACAGGCTTGTCTGCAAGGGGAACAACTATGGCTATTGCTGGCCTTAAAACTCCCTCCAGCCTTTTAACATTAAGCAATGAGCTTGCCATAACTGCACCTGTATTGCCTGCTGAAACAAAAGCTCCCTGAAGATTTTCTGAAAGAAGCTGTGTTCCAATAAATATTGAGCTGTCTTTCTTATGCTTGACTACATCACCTGGGTGATCATTCATAAGTACTTCCTGGCTGCACCCTATAATTTTAAATACACTTAAATCTATATTTGAATCCGAAGCAATTTTCTCAATTCTATCTTTGATCCCAACTAATATTATTTCAGCATTATATTTCCGGTAAGCATCAATTGAGCCTTTTAATATTTCCAAAGGAGCATAATCTCCACCCATTGCATCAATTATTATCGGCCTACTCAATATTTTCCTTTAAGTAATTATTTTTTTATTTCATATAAATAATAATTTATAATTTTTTTGGAAAATTTATTAACAAATCGACATCAACATGTTTGTTAACCATTTCTATCATTTTATCAATTTTAACAAATTCATGAAATCTTACCCTTCCCATTATCTCGTTTATTTTCTCCATAGTGGTTAAGGTATCAAAAGGAACAAGTATTATCGGTATACCAAGTTCTTCAGCTCTGCTGGTCACAACCGTAGGAGGCTGAAAATTGCCTGTAAGTATTAAACATTTTGTATCGGTCTCAAGCGCAGCAAGCTGGACATCTGCCCTGTCCCCGCCTGTAATGACAGCCTTATCCGATTGTTTTTTAAAAAATAAGAGGGCTTGTTCTTCGCTCATAGCTCCAATCATAAAAGAAGCTATCAGCTCATCAACCTTATCTTTTGCACAAATTATCTTGCCTTCAAGCAAGTATGCAAGCTCTTTTATTGTAATAGAGGACAAAGTCTTATCTATATACAGGCATCCAAAAACTTTTATATTTTTTTTTGAAAAGAAAGGCAGGATGATATCTGCCAGATAATCTGTCTGATTTTGCGGAATCCAATTGATTATTATTCCGCCAAAATTTTCTCCCAAAAATTCTTTCGCAAGGAGAACTGTATCAACAATTTCGGTGGAATATTTCAATATAAGAATTGCTTTTGCTTTTAACCTTGAGCATATATCTTTTGAAGAAATACCTAAAAATATTCCATTTTCAATATTTTTAGCACCTTCAAGTAAAACGATATTCTTGCTTTGCTTTATCTTCCGATAGGATTTCTCGATAATATTTAAGAAATTCTTTGAGAAATCTTCATCACGCAGTCCTTCTCTGTAATAATTCTGCGTAAGGACAATAGGAGCAATATCTTCAAGATCATCCTTGATTTCAAGAACTTCCCCTATATATTTGGCATCTTCATCAGTTGTTACGCCATTAATTCTTACCGGCAAAGTTCCGGCTGGTTTCATATAACCAACCTTTAGTCCGCGTCCAATCAAAATTTTGCCCAGAGCAATGCATAATGAGCTTTTTCCTGAATAAGCTTCATTGGATACAAAATACAAAGGAACCATTTTGTCCTCCTTTAATATTATTAAGATCCGCTAATACTTCTACTACTGTGATATTCTGATTCTGACATCCCCGGCTATGGAACCCAACCCTTCTGCCTTTACAAAAAGCGGGTTAATATCCATTTCCATGATTTCAGGAAAATCTGTAACAAGTTGTGAAATTTTTAAAAGTATTTCTACGATGCTGTTAATATCTGAAGGTTTTGCACCTCTGGCGCCTTTAAGAAGCTTGATTGTTTTAATTTCTTCAATCATATCTCTGGCGTCACTTTCTGTAATAGGCGCAATCCTGAAAGAAACATCTTTTAAAATTTCAACATAAATTCCTCCAAGGCCAAACATAATCACAGGACCGAATTGAGGATCTTTATTTATACCAATTATAGTTTCCTGTTTATCCATTATCATTTCCTGGATGGAGATTCCTCTGATGTTTGCATCAGGCTTTTTAGCCTTTACACTGTTTATAATTTCATTGAAACCTGCTTCCAGTTCAGAATCATTTCTTATGCCGACTTTGATTCCGCCAACATCAGTTTTGTGCAATATATCAGGAGAATCTATTTTTAATACTACAGGATAGCCGACTTTCTTAGTGAATTCTTTAGCTGTCCCAATATCTTTAGCTGTAACAGCTCGAGGAACTCTTATTTTGTATGCTTCAAGCACTAATCTTGACTCATTTTCACCAAGTTCAAATCTTTTTTCTTTTCTGCAAGAATTAAAAATTGACCCTACAGTTTTTTTATCAAAATCAAAAATTTTGACTTTATCTACTTTCCTGTTTAACCAATCATTATAATTAATCATTACTTTAAGTGTTCCAACAGCACCTTCAGGTATATCATAAGTAGGAATCCTGTGATGTATTAAATAATCAATTCCACGTTTTACAGTTTTTCCACCCATAAAGCATGCAAAAACAGGTATTTTTCTATTAGCATCTCTTATAGTACCTACAATTGCTTCAGCAGTTTGAAGAATTTGAGTCATTGCCTGTGGTGTTAATAAAATTAGAATTGCATCTACATTTTTATCTTCAAATATTATTTCTAAAGTCTTTCTATATCTGTCAGCCAATGCATCTCCAAGAACATCTACCGGATTATGGAAATTGGCTGCTGCCGGTAAAAATTTTTTTAATTTATTAACAGTTTTTTCTTCAAGATTTACTAAATTTATTTGATTTTCTTCACAAGCATCAGTTGCCATAATTCCGGGTCCACCGGCATTTGTAATAATAGCAATATTTCTTCCCTTTGGTAATGGTTGATAAGCAAAAGCAGCAGAATAGTCAAATAAATTTCTGACTGTTCTGGCTCTTATAACCCCGGACTGTTTTAATGCAGCACTGTAAGCTTTAGTTGATCCTGCAAGTGTACCTGTATGTGAAGATACTGCTTTAGATCCTGCGCTTGTATCACCAGATTTTATAACCACAATTGGTTTTTTTCTGGTAACTTTTAAAGCCATATCTATAAATTTTCTCCCATTGTTAATTCCTTCAATATATGCACTTATTACTTCGACCTTAGGGTCTTTTGACCAAAATTCAAACATATCTATCTCTGAAATGTCGCTTTTATTCCCGACTGATACATATTTTGATATTGGGATTTCCTGCATTGTAGCCCAATCTAAAATAGCTGTAATTAATGCTCCTGACTGGGACATAAAAGCTATACCTCCCTCTACCGGGTCCCCTATTGCAAATGTTGCATTCAATCTGCAGGAATAGTTACTTATGCCAATACAATTTGGGCCAAGAATTCTAATTCCATATTTTTTTGCAGTTTCTAATACCTGGCTTTCAAGTTTTGCTCCTTCAATGCCTGTCTCCTTAAAACCTGCTGAAATGATAATTGCTCCCTTGACATTTTTTTTGCCACATTCTTCTATTGATGCAGCAACATATTGGCTTGGAATAACAATAACAGCCAGGTCTATATCTTGAGGTACGTTAAGTATTGATTTATAGCATTTCATTCCATGGATTACTTCAGCTTTAGGATTAATCGGGAAAATTTTTCCTTTATAACCGAAATCGATAATATTATCTAAAATAGTATGGCCAACTTTTCCTTCTCTTCTGGCAGCACCAACTATTGCTATAGAATCAGGGCAAAAAAACTTTTTCAAACTCATTAAATTCCTCCACAGAACACTTTTTGATAACTGGTAAAACAAATTATTTTTAGAAAAAATTTTACTTATTTTTTTTGATTATTTAGAAGCAGCAGCCGGTGCTTTTTTCTTTTCCCCTGATTGTAATACCTGCTTATTATCATAATAACCGCAAGTCAGGCAAACTCTGTGCGCAAGTTTTTTAGCATGACATCTTGGACATTCAACAACATTAACCGGAGTTAATTTGTCATGGGTCCTTCTTTTGTCTCTTTTTGATTTTGAAGTATTACCCTTTGGAACAGCCATTTATGTCAACCTCCTGATAAATTAAATATTTAATGTTACAAGTTTGTTATAAAACAAAAACACAAATTACAGAATATACCATAAAAATTTATTTATGCAACTAAATAAACAATTTATACAATAATTTCTCTTTTTTTATTTATTTACCTGCTGCTATAAATTATTATTATTTATTTTCACTGGATATGGAAGATTTAAACTGTTCCCTTCCTTTTTCAATGGCAACTAAAATTTTATGGAGAGCAGCTTCGAGCCCTGCCAGTTTTTCATCAGCATAGTCTTCAGCTTCAAGCCTTATGGTCCTGGACTTTGCCTCAGCAATTGATAAAAGGTCTTCTGCCTTTCTGCTGGCATTCTTTAAAATCTCCGTTTCATTTACGAGCATTTCAGATCGTTCTTTAGCTTCTCTTATTATCCTTTCTGCCTGCCTTTTGGATTCTTCTATCATTCCCTCTCTTTCTTTTACGATCCATCTTGCCTGCCTGAATTCTTCGGGGATAACATTCCGCAGCTCATCTAACATCTCATATATTTCATTTTCTGCAATCATTATGTTGGAAGTAAAAGGAATCCTTTTGCTTTTATCCAATAATTCTTCAATTCTATCTATTATTTCTAATGCATCCATTTTTTTCTCCAAAAACTAAAATTGTTAATTATTGCCAGGATACTAAAATTAATTTATTTTAATTAAATTAAAAAGATTATTCAAAAATATTATTTTTAAAGCTCGCAACAACATCTTTTTCAATTTCGCCCGGAACAAGCCCTTTTATACAGCCTCCTAAACCTGCTACTTCTTTAACGGCGCTGGAGCTTAAATAGGCATATCTGGGATTTGAGATAAGAAAAAATGTCTCAATTTCAGGAGCAAGCTTTTTATTCATTTGAGCCATTTGAAGTTCATATTCAAAATCTGAAATAGCGCGAAGACCTTTTACTATTACCTGGGCGTTTTTTTCTTTCGCTAAATCAACTAAAAGCCCTTTGAAAAACACAATTTCCAAATTTTTCAGTTCAGCTAAAGACCTGTAAATAAATTCAATTCTTTTCTCAACAGAATACAAAGGCGATTTTTTAGGATTGTCCGAAACTGTAACAATAACAGTATCAAAGACGCTTGCACACCTTCTGATAATGTCCCTGTGCCCTTCTGTAATAGGATCGTAGGTTCCAGGGCATAAAGCAATTTTTTCCATTTATAAATATTTCTAAAAGATTTATTAATAAACTTAAAGAGTAAAATACAAAATAATTTTTTTATAATAATAAATATTTGCAAATGTATTATTTTGACAGGTAAATCACTCTTTTTTCACCAAAAACGGAAGTTTTAAAAATCTCAAAATTACCTATTTCAAGTTCGATATTTCTCTTAAAAAAGAACTCATAAATTATAACACTATTTTCGTCAATAATCTTGCTATAAAACAAAATATTAAAAATTTCTGATATTATTTTAGTGTCAATTTTAAAAGGCGGATCAAGAAAAACATAATCCCAGACAAAATCAGAAAAATTATTTAAAAATTTTGAAGCTTCAGAATACAAGACGACACATTTGTCTTTTATTTCAGGAATTAAATTAATATTGCTTTTAACAAGACTTATTGCATCATAGGAATTATCTATAAAATAAACAATTTCACAACCTCTGCTTATTGCTTCCAGCCCCAAAGAACCGCTTCCTGCAAAAAGGTCAAGAACTTTAGTGCCGATAATATCTTTACCTATTACATTAAAAATGCTTTCCTTTACTCTATCAAGAGTAGGTCTTATATTTAAATCATCAGGACCTTTTAATTTCCGGCCTTTAAAGTCCCCGGCAATTATTCTGATAAAACACCGCCGTTAATGTAAAAATTTTTATTATTCAATAGAAAAAATGTAGCTGTAAAAAAGCTGCCCGCCATTATGAAATTCAATATCAAGATCAGGATAATTTCTGGAAACTTCCAGCATTATCTTTTCTCTGTCTTCATCTTTTGAATCCCTGCCCAAATAGAAAGTGATTATTGAATCATTTCCGCCAATCATATCCTTTATAAGCTCGATAGTAGCGCTAATCACATTATCAGATACTACTTTAATCTTACCATCAAACAATCCTATAAAATCGCCTTTTTTAATTTCTCCCACTAATAGATTTGCATCTCTTACAGCAACTGTTATTTCACCGCTTTTTATTTTGCTGTAAGCTTCTTCCATATTTTTCAGGTTTTCTTCAAGTGTCAAATCCTTATTAAAGTTTATAACAGCATTTATGCCCTGTGGAATAGTTTTGGTAGGCATTACAATTACATCTCTTTTGGAAATTTTTGCAGCTTGAGTAGCTGTTAATATTATATTTTTATTGTTGGGGAAAATAATAATTTTTTCATTATCAAGTTTTTTTATTGCCTTGACCAGCTCATAAGTAGAAGGATTCATAGTCTGGCCGCCTTTAATGACTATGTCTACGCCCACACTCTTGAATATTTCTTCAATCCCCTCACCATTTGATATAGAAATCAGCCCTATTGTCGGAGGAACAGCTTTAAATGCAGGTTGAGCATTAATTTTATCTTTATTCTGGTCAACCATATTATTAATTTGTATTTCATGCAGGATTCCTTCCCTTAATGCTCTTGCCAGAACCCTGTGGAGATTATTTGAATGGACATGAATCTTAACCATATTTTCGTTTCCAACTACCATGGCACTGTCCCCCAGGCTTTCAATATCATCTCGAAGTCTTGCTATGTTTATTTTTTGACCGGTTAGAACAAACTCCGTGCAGTAAATATATTTAATATCAGAGTTAACATTCCAGTCTCTTATTTCTTTTGAAACAGCTGGCCCATCTGTTATCTTTTCCACTTCAATTTCTTTTTTTATTTCTGACTCATTGTATTTGATTTCCACAATTTCCCCGCCTTTTAAGTTTCCATCTATCCTGCCCATATCAATCAGCGCAAGTTTTAAACCCTTTAATATTTCCAGAACACCCTGTGCACCTGCATCTACAACATTAGCTTCTTTTAAAACAGGGAGAAGATAAGTTGTCCTTATAAGAGACTTCTCTGTTTCAGAAATCAGGTTATCAATCAGTTTTGAGAGTGAAATCTCATCGTTGCTGGTCTCATTAAAATTCTTCATGTATAAATAAAGATCCTTGACGATAGTAAGCATTGTGCCTTCAGTAGGATTCTGAACTGAACTGTATGCCAGGTTTTTTGAAGAAAGCAGCGCATTTTCAAGAACTGCCAGATTTAAAATGTCATCTTTTTTAAGTATATCAAAAAAACCTTTTAATACCTGTGACAGAATTACTCCGGAATTTCCTCTTGCTCCCATAAGACCGCCAAAAGAAATGGCTTCTCCTATTTCTTTAATATCATACTGTTTTAACTTTGACAACTCTTTCTTTATTGATTTTAAGGTAAGGAGCATGTTTGTTCCGGTATCGCCATCCGGAACCGGGAATACATTTAAATTATTGATTTTAGTCTCATTGCTTTTAAAATGATCTACAATAATTTGTAAAGCTTTTTTAACATCCAAACCTTCAAATTCCATAATTATTTATCTTAAACCTCTTCCAATTCTTTACATAAAATACATATCTCTTTATATAATAATGGCAATTTATTTAAAAAAACAATTCTTAAGTATTATGCTGCATAAGTTATCGGCTATTAATTTATATCCTTCTGCTTTAAGATGAAAACCATCGTTTTGAATACAATTTTTTATTTTCTCATAATTATCTAATTTATTCCATAAATCAAAAAATATAACATTATTTTTTAAAGCTAGCTCTTTGATGTAATTATCGTACTGCTTATAAACCGCATTTTGCAGGCTGACTAATTTTTTATCTCCAGAATACACAATCCCTGATTTAACTTTATTTATTTTATATAAGCCAACCAGAATAACTTTTATAAGATTATCCTGCAATTTTTTAACCATATTTTCCAGATACGATTTGAACGAGCCGGGTTCTACTTTTAAACCATAATAATTATTATTTAACTCATACAACAAATTAGACTTTTTTTTAATATTATTGTTTCTATTTAATTTAATCAGCATGCCGTCATTTAAACCAAAATTTATAACAGCAGTTTCAGGGTTAAAAAACAGGATGTCATTTTTAAACCGCTCATATCCATCTGAAATAGTATTTCCGCCAATCCCGCAATTTAAGACTTTAACATTTGCATTACATGCATTTAACTTTTTTTCCAGTAACTCCGGATAAGAAAACTGGTACCGGTAATTCCAGCCAAAAGTATTTGAGTCTCCAATACACACAATGGAACCAGGTATTTGATTATCCGGATAATTCCTTTTAATATATGCTGTTTCAATTCTTAAACCTGGATAATTAACAGGGTAACTGAATTTATTTAAAATCATGTCAGCTATTTTTTTTAAGCCCAAAAGAAGCATATTTTTTAAAATTTTAAATTAATTTTGTTAAAAACTCTTACTTGTAAATTAACAAATAAAATGATAGCATTTGTTTTTGTCTAAATCTGACAAAAGCAATATTTATAAATTTTAGCTTATTTTAATAATTTTTATAATTAAAGCTACCATAAATAAAAAAATTTAAATATTTAATTAGATAAGGATTTTTAACAGGAGTTAACATGGCAAACAGATGTGAAATATGCAACAAGGAAGTAAGTTTTGGATGTAACGTAAGCCATTCACATAAAAAATCAAATAGAATGTTTAAACCAAACATTCAAAAAGCAAAAGTTGAGATTAATGGTTCTGTAAAAAGGATTAATATATGCACTAAATGCCTGAAAGCCAATAAGACAAAAAAGGCTGTTTAATCTAATTTTATCTTAAACTTAAGTAAATATTTTTTTAGTCCTGCACTTAAATAATATCTGAAGATAATAAATTTTCTAAGGTTTTGATATTTATTATGCTGATTTTATTATTATTAAAATCTATTTCCCCTATGCTTGGCGGGTTGCCGCCCTTGGGAAGTGACGGACTTCCTGGATTAATAAAAATCACGTTGCCTTTCTTCTCAATCCTGAAAATATGGGTATGCCCGCTTACAACTATGTTGAATTTAAATTTTTTGCTTAAATCTATCAGCTCTTCATCTTTTTTCTTGTGTCCGTGATGAAGATAAATAATGTTTTCATTATAATAAAATATCCTTACAGGGTCCATAATGTTAAAATCTACTGCAAGCTGGTCAACTTCGCTGTCGCAATTACCTTTAGCATAAATTATTGGTTTTTTTACTGCATTTATTAATTTAGAAAGCTCAAGCGGATTATATGTATCCTTGATTAAATTAAATAACCCGTGGTAAAACAGATCACCGCTATGCATTAAAAAGTCAGAGTCTTTTATGATTTCAAAAGCCTGTTTAAATGCGTCGGGGTCCCCGTGAGTATCACTTATTAATCCTATTTTCATTTTTTTGATCCTTTAATAAAAAATTATAGTCCGACAAATCATGCAATTTTTATAAGCGAACAAACAGTTGCACCTTCACTTTTAAAATAATAAGGCATTATTTCAAAAAATCCATCGGATTTAAAATTACATGCTTCACTGTTTTCAGGCGTCAGATCATTAAATATTTGCCCGATATCAATAATTTCAATTTTATATTTATTTTTAAATACAGATAAGAAGTTTTCAATAACGTTTTTGTTTTCAAATAAAGAAAGAGTGCAAGTGTAAAAAACCATTTTACCGCCAATTTTTAAATATTCATCACAGTTTTGCAACATTTTAAGTGAATTTATTTTTAAATGCCTAATGTCACCTGGATTTTTATTATATTTGGCATCAGGATTTTTTGACGAAGTTCCAAGAGCGCTGCAGGGTGCGTCAATAAAAATTTTATCAAACTTTAAAGCATTTGCATTAATTTTATTATCCTTTGAATAATTGTCTTCTGCAAAACCGGTTTTTAAAAAACTTTTTTTTGTTGCATCTGCCAGGATAACTTTTATATTTTTAATGCCCATTCTTTTTATATTTTCCCTGATTGAAACCAGCCTGTCTTTATTGTTGTCAATTGCAATTATTGTTCCGGTATCATTTATTGCTATTGAAGAATTTACAGCTTTCCCGCCTGGAGCGCAGCAAACATCAAGTATAGTTTCATTTTCCATGGGTGCAAGAAAATATTTTACAGCAATTTGTGAAGACAAATCCTGGATATATATAAATCCGTTTTTTAAAAGATCTGATTTTAATAAATCCTGTGAATCAGATAGAATTCCGAAGCTGGAACCCTCAAAATATTCTGCCATCCCGGCACTGCCGATACTTTTTATTTCCTTGTAAATACTGTCTTTGCCTGCTTTTAATGTATTTATTTTAAAGTAAATTGTTGGGTTTTCATTTAATGCCTTGCATATCTTTACAGTTTTTTCAATCCGGTATTGTTCGACCCAGTATTTTACAACCCATTCAGGGAAAGAATAATAAATGCTTATTTTATATATCGGATCCCGGAGTTCTTTAATCTTGCCGCTATATGCAGCCTTTATATTGTCAAGAGAAGTAATCTTTCTTAAAACTGCATTTACAAAATTTGCAGAACTTAAAGAGCTGTGTTTTTTAGCAATTTCAACGCATTCATTAACTATGCTGTAATCAGGAACCCTGGTTAAAAAAACTGCTTGAAAAACACCAAGCCTTAAAATGTTTAAAATTTCAAAATCAAGCTTATCTAATTTTATTTTTGAAAAAAAAGAAATGAAATAATCAATACTTAAATAATTTCTGATTATTCCTTTTGAAATGTTATATACAAAATTTTTATTTACAACGGAAAGCTGTGAATTGTTAAGATAATTGTTTATTAAATCCTTAAGATTGCAATATTTTTTAAAATAATCATTTAAAATATTAAAAATTATTTCGCGTGAATTTTTTGATTCTTCCCTGTTTTGCATTATTTAAAATAATCACCGGTTTTAAGTTTATATCCATTTAAAAAATCATAAGATGATATCCTGTTTTTACCTTCTACTTTTACCTCTAATATCCTTAAAGCTTCGCTTTCCCCGCATTTGACAATTAATCCTTTATCTTTATCAGCTTTAATAATTGCCCCGGCAAAATACTCATTGCCTAACGCGTCCGCTTTTATATCTTCGTCATAATAGTCATATTCTACAGCATTTAAAATTTTAATTCTTAAATTACTTAAAACAGTAAAAGCACCTGGCTGGGAACTGAATGCTCTGATTTTATTTATTATCTGTGATGCTTTTAAAGACCAGTCAATTCTTAAATCATTGCTGTTAAATATTTCAGTATAGCTTGCTTCCCCAACTTGAGGAAAAGATTCAATCATATCTTTATCAATTAAACCTAATACGCTTAGCAGAAGAGGCGCACCGATTGCAATCAACTTTTTTTCAAGAATGTCTTTATTATCATTTATGCTTATCTTAAATTTCGTTTGAGCAAGAATATTGCCCGTGTCAAGGCCTGCATCAATACTTATTATGGTGACTCCCGTTTCCACGTCCCCGTTAATTAAAGCCGAAGCAACAGGTGAAGGCCCTCTGTATTTTGGAAGAAGCGAAGGATGCACATTGATTGCATTGTCATTTGACAGATCAATTACATTTTCAGGTATAATATGCCCGAAACTAACAATAACAAGCCCGTCAAACCTTAAACCAAGCAGTTTCTGAAAAATATTATCATCCATCTTTTTTATTTCAATATATTTCAAATCAAGCTCAAGGGCTTTTAATTTTACAGGATTAGGAAGTATTTTTTTACCTCTTCCTGTTTCTTTATCTGTATTGGTTACAACTGCTGCAATCTCATGATCTGATTTATATATAGCTTCAAGAAAGGGCACAGAAAATTCAGAGGAACCAAAAAAAATTATTTTCAAGCTATGCCTTCCTTAACTAAGATATTAAAGATAATTAAAATTATAAATCAAAACGTAAGTTAATATAATCAATTTTGTTTTAAATAATTGTATGCTTGCTGCGCAGGAATATTTATTTTATTAATTCTAAAAAATAAGGTGCCGCAAAAACTACCGGATATTGATAGGCGGTTAAAAAGTTTTTTTATTTATTTTAGTTATTAAGGCTTAAATAAAAAAGCGTGTTATGATTTTTCTGAAATCTTTACCATTAATTCTCTTTTAGCTTCCTTGTCAAGATAGTCAATAAACAGCTTTCCGTTAAGATGATCTACCTCATGTAAAAATATTCTTGCAAGCATGCCTTCTGCCTCAAAAGTTATTCTTTCTGCTTTGAGAGTTATTGCTGTAATCTGAACTTTCCTGGGTCTTTTTAGCATACAGCCTATGGAATACAAACTTAAGCAGCCTTCATGCTGTTCTTCTTCTTCCTCTTTGTCAATTATTTTTATTTCAGGGTTAATATAAACCTCAATTTTCCCCCAGTTTATAGCAATTACTCTTTTGAGCACTCCTATCTGAACCGCAGCAAGGCCTACGGCATTATATTCATCCAGGTTGATTGTATCAATCATATCTTTAATGAGCCGTGAAATTTCCTTATCAATTTTTTCAACTTTTTCACTTATTTTTCTTAAAACCGGATCACCGATTTTTCTTATAGTTTTTACTGCCATTACTTATCCTTTATTCTTACAATATCCATACGGGATCAATATCAATTATAAACCTGCAATCTTTTTCTATTTTAATCACCTTTATTAATTTAGTAAACTTGCTTACAAACTTATTTATTCTAAATGTTTTTATTAAAATATGCCATCTGTAATACTGGTTTAATTTAACGAAAGGCGCTGGTGATGGCCCGAGTAATTTGTCTGAACCATCATCTATTATTTTAACCAGTTCGCCATATAACCTGTAGATCTCATGCTTTGCTTTTTCTTCAACTTTGCAAGAAATAATTATGTTGACTAAATTTGAGAATGGCGGATAATCCAGTTCCTTCCTGCTTAGCAATTCCTTTTCGTAAAATTCTTCATAGCTGCCGGAAGTAAAACTTTTTATTATTATGCTTTCAGGCTTAAATGTCTGAACTATTACTTTCCCCTGCCTGCTGCTCCTGCCCGTTCTTCCTGAAACCTGTGTTAAAAGTGAAAAAACTCTTTCATTTATATGGTAATCCGGAAGTGAAAGCATGCTGTCAATATTAATAACGCCAACAAGCGAAACATCTTCTATATCAAGGCCTTTTGAAACCATTTGAGTACCTATAAGAATAGAAGGGCTTTGGCTGATAAACCTGTTTAAAATTTCTTCATGCGACTTCTTTTTTGAAGTAACATCCGAATCCATTCTTATAATGGGAACGGCTGAAAACCTTTGCTTTAACTTTGATTCAACTTTTTGTATGCCGGTTCCATATAAAGTTATCCTTTTGCTTTTACATAAACGGCACTCATTTGTAAAAGATTCTTCACTTCCGCAGTGATGGCATTTCAATTTTTTTTCACTTATATGAAAAGTGTATGCAAGATTACAGTTTTCACATTTGGGGATAAAACCGCATTCATTGCATATAACAAAGTTGCTGTATCCTCTCCTGTTTATAAATATTATTGCTTTCTCATTTTTATCAGTTGCATTTTTTATATTATCAAATAGTGCATTTGTAATGATTTCATCTTCCCTGGATTTATCTATCTTTTTTAAATCAACAATCTGCTTGATAATTTCATTATTTTTATATATTTTTTCCGGCATGCAAAGTATTGTTGAATTTTCATCATTTCTAAATTTGTATTTTAATGTGATGGATGGAGTAGCACTTCCGAACACAACCGGTATTTTCAGAATTTTACCCAGTTTCATTACTGTGTCTATAGCATTGTATCTCAAATTGGAATTTTCCTTATAAGAGGCGTCATGCTCCTCATCAACAATAATTATCCCTAAATTTAATATCGGAGTAAAAATTGCAGATCTTGTACCTATAACAATATTTATTTTTCCATCCAGTATATCAAGCCATTTTTCATACCTTTCATTTTCACTCATTCCTGAATGGTAAACTGAAAGCCCGCTGGCAAATACATTTTTAAAATTGGAATATAGTTGTGGGGTAAGTGAAATTTCCGGGGTAAGTATCAGTGCACTTTTATTTTTTTTTATAGCATCTTTTACGCATCTTATATAAACTTCTGTCTTACCGCTGCCCGTAACACCTTCAATTAAAAAATTGTGGTAAGTATTATTTCCGGTAACGGTTGTAATTTTATTTACACAATTTTCCTGATAACTGTTTAGCTTTATTTCATTTTTAAGATTTGGATTTTTAATATAATTATCATAATTAAAATCTCTTTTTAGTGTTTTCTTTCCCTTGAAAATAAGTCCCTTCCTGATAAGTGCCTTAAGGCTGTACTCTGTCGCTTTTGTATTTTCCAGTATTGTTTCTTTTACAGATTCAGGGTTTATTTGCAGAAATTTTATTATATTTTTTTGAGAATCATTTTTTATCAGGGGCAAATCATTTAATTTCACAGCCCCGTCAATTAACTTATAAATATCTATGAGCCTGGGCTTGATTTTAAGTTCAGAAAGCATATATCTGACTGTTACAAAATTCTCTTTTTCAAGCTTTTTAAATATATTTTTTACCTTATTTTCTGTGAAGTTTTCCTTTTCAGAAATTATCCTTATTAAATCATTTTCGAGGTATTTGCCATTAAAATTTATATTTAAAAAAAATGGATACTTATTTAAAAGATCAGTTATAAAATCAAGATTAAAAAATATAAAACGGTTGATTTTATAATTATAGCCGGGAGGCATAAACAGCTTCAGGGCGCTTCCCATTGAAGACATATAATAAAAACTTAACCAGTAAGCCAGCTTCAGCCTGCTAAAATCAAAAAAAGGGCGCGAAAATAAAATATCCTTTATTTCTTTAACTTCCCTGCCGGAGCTTGTTTTGAAAAAAGATTTGCTTTTTAATTTGCTGACAAATCCAATTTCCAGGCGCTTGCCAAATGGAACAAGGATAAGACTGCCGACCTTAATGCCGTTTAAGAGATTTTCAGGTATTAAATAATCAAATGGCGAGCTAATTTCAGAAGTTTCTAAATTTAAATACACTTCAGCAAAATTACTCGCCATTTTAATTATTAAAAAAATTATTAATTAATTTGCAGAAATTATCTATTTAATTATGCTTTCTTAATCGGGTTATATTAAATATTATCTGATTTTCCTGCTTTGACTGCCTTGTTTTAAATCAGAAAAATATTTTTTATCCATAATAATTATAAACCTAAATAACTTTTAATGCAGAAATTATCTATTTAATTATGCTTTCTTAATCAGGTTATATTAAATATTATCTGATTTTCCTGCTTTGACTGCCTTGTTTTAAATCAGAAAAATATTTTTTATCCATAATAATTATAAACCTAAATAACTTTTAATTTCTTCAACTCTGTCCAGTCTTTCCCATGTAAAGTCTCTGTCGTTTCTTCCAAAATGGCCGTATGAAGCTGTTTTTCTGTAAATTGGCCTTAACAGGTCAAGATTTTTAATTATTGCAGCAGGTCGTAAATCGAAAAGTTCAGTTATGCAATCTTCGATCTTGTTTCTGTCGACTTTTTCAGTGTTAAAAGTTTCAACCATAACTGAAACCGGATGAGCTACCCCTATAGCATACGCGATCTGAACTTCAATTTTTTCTGCAGCACCAGCAGCTACAATATTTTTTGCAACGTGTCTTACAGCATAAGCGGCTGAACGGTCAACCTTTGAAGGGTCTTTCCCGGAGAAACATCCTCCACCATGCCTTGCCATTCCGCCATAAGTATCAACTATAATTTTTCTTCCTGTAAGTCCGCTGTCTCCCATAGGACCTCCTACAGTAAAAGCACCGGTAGGATTTACATAAACTTTAAAGTCATCATTTAAATACTTTTCCGGAATTATAGGTTTTATAACAAATTCTTTCATATCCGGTGCAATCTGGCTTTCAATGCTGATTTCCGGTTGATGTTGTGTTGAAACTACAATACTATCCACCATAACAGGTTTCCAGTTTTCATATTTTATAGTAACCTGCGTTTTGCCATCCGGACGAAGATAAGGTAGCATGCCTGATTTTCTTACTTCAGCCAGTCTTTGGGCAAGCTTATGAGCAAGCATTATCGGAAGGGGCATATATTCAGGTGTTTCATTGCATGCATAACCAAACATCATCCCCTGGTCTCCTGCACCCTGAAGATCAAGCTCATCTGTATAGCCATTACCTATTTTTGCTTCCATTGCCTTTGAAACACCCATATTGATGTCAGGTGATTGCTTGCCTAAAGTTACTATAACACCACAAGTATCTGCATCAAAACCATATTTTGCTCTTGTATATCCAATATCTCTTACAACTTGTCTTGCTATATCAGGTATCTCTACATAAGTATTTGTTGTTACCTCTCCTGCTATAACAATCAGACCTGTTTTAACTAAGGTTTCTACTGCAACATGTGCTTTTTTATCTTCTGCAATAATAGAATCTAATATAGCATCAGAAATCTGATCGCACATTTTGTCAGGATGTCCTTCAGTTACAGATTCTGAAGTGAATAAATGATTTCCGCCTTTTGCCATTAATTTTCCTCCTGTAATAAAATAAAATTTTAACTATTTTAATTCAATTTCTTAATTAGTTATTGGTGATAACTTAAGTTTTTTTGTAAATTTTCCGGCTTTATAAGCTCAAAATTTTATAATTTTTTAACTTTAGTAAATTGTTCACCATAAATTAATTATTTCATTTATTATCTCTCTTGAAATAATTCTTTTTTTTGATTTTTGTATCTTTTTAACATCTCCCTGGCGATTAATAATGGATACTTCATTATAATCGCTTTCAAAACCTATATCGTTTCTTGAAATATCATTGACTACAATAAGGTCAATTTTGTTTCTATTTAATTTTTCTAAGCCGTATTCTATATTTTCTCCGCTTTCAGCAGCAAATCCTACAAGAACCTGTTTATCATTTTTTATTTCTGAAAGAATTTTTAAAATATTTTCATTTTCCTTAAAACTGATTTTAGACAGTATGTCACGGTTTTTTTTCAGCTTGTAATCATATGTTTTTTCAGGAATTATATCAGAAACAGCAGCAGACATTATAATAACATCAGCAGCACTGAAGAATTCCATGATTTTTTCTTTCATTTCTTTAGTGTTATTAACACAATATGTCTCACCGCCATAAACTTTTGGCATGCCCTTTGACGTGCTGATTAATATTACTTTTTGTGCACCTCTGAATTTAGCTTCCATTGCAAGAGCATATCCCATTTTTCCGCTTGAATAATTTGAAATATATCTTACGGGATCTATATTTTCCCTCGTGCCGCCAGCTGTGATAAGAACTGTTTTCCCCTTAAGGTCATTATCTATCTTTAGTAAATCTGTCAGGCTTTCAATTATTTTATCCTCCTCTTCAAGCCTGCCTGTTCCTATAGTCCCGCATGCCAGGCTGCCTTCAGAAGGCCCGATAAAGAAATAATTTCCCAGATCTTTTAACTTTGCAATGTTTTCCTGCAAAATTGGATTTAACCACATATTTTCATTCATAGCAGGAGCAATCAAAACCGGACAGTTTGCAGCGCTTACAGCAGTAGTTAAAAAATTATCACAGATTCCGCACGCAATTTTAGAAATTGTATTAGCGCTTGCAGGTGCGATCAGTATAACGTCTGCGCTTTGAGGCAAACTGATATGATAAATATTTTCATTATTTTCAAACATGCCGGTTATTGCTTTATTGCCGCTTATTGCGCTAAAAGTTATGGGGTTAATAAAACTTACGGCATTGTCTGTAAGGATTGGAAAAACCTGAGCTCCTTCTTTCACCAGCCTTGAACATATATACGCAGATTTGTAGGCAGCTATGCCGCCGGTTACGCCTAAAATTATTTTTTTGCCTTTTAGTGCCTTGCAATCAAGGTCATTTAATTCCATCTTTCACTCTTAGATAATCTATTTTACCTTCTTTAATTTCATTAAACGCAATTTCCAGGGGATCCACTGAACCTGCCGATGCTAATGGAGCAATAATATTTGTCCTTTCCATATTTTTCTTTGCCTTAAAATAATCTGCAAGTTCCCTGGATCTTTTTGCCATTTCTATGCATAAAGTAAATTTGTTGTCAACCTTATCCAGCAATTCATCAATATTAGGTAAGCTCATTTGTTTAAAATCCCTCCACTTTTTGAAGTTAATACATGTAGTAAATTTTTTAAAGCCTCATTATAGTTATTATTAATAATTATGCAATCATAATATTTCTCATATTTCATTTCTTCTTTTGCTTTTTCAATCCTGTTTAAAATTACCGTCTCACATTCAGTTGCTCTTTTCCGCAACCTTTTTTCCAGCTGGACAGTGTCAGAAACAGTAATAAAAATTAAATAAGCATCGGGCATGGTTTTTTTTACTTTCATTGCTCCTATAACTTCTATTTCCAGAACTACATTTATCCCTTTGCTTAAGTTATCCTCAACAAATTTTACCTGAGTCCCGTAATAATATCCGCAATACTCTACCCACTCCAGTAACTGTTTGTTTTCTATCATTTTTTTAAATTCAGTTTCGCTTAAAAAATGATAATTTTTACCCTGAACTTCACCAGTTCTTGCAGACCTTGTCGTTGCCGATGTCGACCTAGTAAAATTATCAAGTTCTGACAATGCTTCCCTGACTAAAGTGCTTTTGCCAACTCCGGATGGGCCCGAAATTACAAATAAAGTTCCTCTTACAGTATTTTGTTTTTGATCCATATTAATATTTAAGCTATTGGAAGTTATTGAACTTTTATTAATTTAAAATATTAAATTTTATCTTTTGTTTTTATACGATATATTAATAAATTTTAAAATATTTTTTAAAACTTGCTTTTTGTTTTTCACCAAGCCCCTTTATGGTTTTTCTCTCGCTTATGCTTAAGCTATTCAAAATTTTTTTTGCCTTTATATCTCCTATGCCAGGAAGAGATTTTACAATATCAATTAACTTCATATTACCAACAATATCTTTATAATTTTCACTGCCGTTAAAAACATCGCCAAGACTGACAATGCCTTTTTTTACAGATTGCTTGATTTCTGCCCTTTGGATTCTGTATAACCTGGCTTTCTTAAGGCTTTCATCCCGTTTTTCTTTTGAAATATGCGGAACCGGCACGGCAAGTTACCTCATGATAAAAACTGCTTAAAATTACTAAAAATTTTTAAAAATTTTTTTAAAAAGGAATTAATAATTATTATTACTATAAAGAAAAAAGTTAATTATTTTTCTTGCTGCCCGGATAATAAAGTTCAATGCCCTTTTTGCACAATGGGCAGTTTTCAGGATCATATTTATCAATATCAAATTTAACAAGGTAATAATAAGGAACATTAAAATCAATACCTGTGGACCTGTTTACCATGGAAACAACAGCTTCAACTACTGCGCCATTTGAATTGCAGATATCAATTATCTCTTTTACCGAACCGCCTGTGGTGATAACATCTTCTGCAACTATAAACCTTTCTCCTTTTTTTATTTCAAATCCTCTGCGGATCTCCATTTTTTCGGATTTTCTCTCTGCGAAAATCATCTTTTTGTTCAACTTGTAAGCAAGCAGATATCCAAATTGAATCCCTCCGATTGCCGGTGAAATTACAGTATCAACGCTGCCCAGTATTTTCTCTCCTATTATTTCCGGAAGTTCACTTATCAGCTGATAAGTTAAATTTGGATATTGCAGAAGCCTTGCGCATTGCAGATAATACTGGCTGTGGTATCCTGAAGTTAATTTAAAATGACCTTCCAGTATAGCTTCTGTATCTTTAAACATTTTAAGGATATTAATTTTTGTTTTCTGCTCAACAATTTTTATCATTTAACAGCTCCCTTTCAATTTTTTCAAGATATAAATCAATAGTGCTTTTTATATCAGAGCTTGCAATTATTGAACGTCCTGCAATTATTAAATCTGCTCCATCCCTTATCGCCTTTTCGGGAGTATTTACTCTTTTCTGATCTCCAACGTTGTCTTTTCCAAGCCTGATTCCGGGAGTAGCAATTAAAAAATCCTGTCCAAAGTTATCTCTTAAAATTTTAACTTCGTTGGGAGAGCAAATTATTCCCTCAATTCCACTGTCTATTGCTATTTTTGCCATTTTTAAAACAAGTTCAGGAAATTTAATATTAAAGCCGAATTTTTCCAGATCATTATCGTCAAGGCTTGTAAGAACAGTTACTCCAAAAAATAAGGGTTTGTTTTTATTTTTTTGCATGCATATTTCACCTAACGTGCTGTTTGCACTTTTTAGCATTGAAGCCCCGCCGAAAGTATGGATGGTGATCATTTCAACATCCAATTTGCCGATTCCTCTTACTGCTCCTGCGATGGTATTAGGAATATCCATCAGTTTTGCATCCAGCAAAACCCTGTACCCTGATTTTTTTACTAAATTAACAATTCCAAGTCCTTCATTGTAAATTAATTCAAGTCCGACCTTAATAGTAGAAATTTTATTATCAGCTTTTTTAAGAACTTCCAAAGCCTCAAATTTGTCAGGGACATCAAGACTTAAAATTAATCTGTCTTTTGTTTTTAAATTTTTCCTTATACCTGCCGCTTTAATGTTTTCATTTTTTTTATCTGCAGGATTCAATACAATCTACCTTACCTTTACTTTTCCGATGATATCCGTGATATTTAAAATATTTTTACTGCCCATATAGCTTGCAATGCCTTCAAGGATATTCTTCCCGGCATTATAATCAACAAAATTTACCGTGCCAAGCCCAATCGCGCTTGCACCAGCCAGCATAAACTCTATTGCATCTTTCCAGTCAGATATTCCGCCCATTCCTATTATTGGCAGAATTTTTTCCTTATATAAATTATATATTTTAGCAACAGCTACCGGTTTTATTGCCGGACCCGAAAGGCCTCCGATTATATTTCCAAGTTTTGGTTTAAAAGTGTTAATATCAATTGCCATCCCGATTATGGTATTGATAAGGGAAATGGCTTCAGCCCCTCCGTTTTTTGCCCTACTGGCAAGTTCAGCTAAATTATTGTTGTTGGGGCTTAACTTTACAATAACCGGAATATTTAATATTTTTCTGACTGCAGCAGTTACATTTTCAACTTCATCAGGTATTGAACCAAGAGTTATTCCCCCTTTTTCAACATTAGGGCAGGATAAATTAAGCTCAACAGCTAACAGATCGTCTTCAATCTTTCTTATTTTTGTTGCAAGATTTGTAAATTCAGCAGCATCAGCACCTAAAATGCTTAAGATAATGGTAAATCCTGATCTTTTTACAACAGGCAGGTGCTCGTTAATAAAAAAATCAATGCCTTCATTTTCAAGTCCTATTGAATTGAGCAGCCCTGCCGGAGTTTCACATAATCTCGGAGGTTTATTTCCCTCGCGAGGTACAAGTGAAAAACTTTTTGTCGTTACAGCCCCAAGCATGCTGACATCATATAAGTCATTATATTCAATCCCGCTTGAAAAAGTTCCGGAGCACATAATAACAGGATTTTTAAGCTCAATAGTTCCTAATTTGACTGAAAGTCCCTTGCCGGTATTGCTATTCAAATATTGCCTCCATTAAATCAAATAATGGGCCATCTTTGCAGATAGTTTTATATATATAGCCGTCCTTGCCATTTTTAAACTTCATAACGCAGCCTTTACAGACACCAATTCCGCAAGCCATGATTTCTTCAAATAATGCTTTTGCTTTAATACTTTTTAAAGAAAAAATATTCTGCAGTACTTTATACATATTAATCGGGCCGCAGCAATATATGTCATATTTTTTAAAATCATCCGCCCTTTCAATTACTAAATCAGTGATCATCCCTTTTTTTCCATGCGTGCCATTTTCAGAGTATATTTCATAACTTATTTTTAATCCCTGCAGCATTTTTTCAAATAAAAGAAAGTTATTGTCTTTAAATCCTGCAGCAAAAAAAACATTTTTACCTGCAGCTGATAAAGTTTTTGCTAAAAAGAATAATGGAGCAACACCAATTCCGCCCCCAATTAGTAGAAAATTGTTATTTTCATTTTCCTGCAGTGTTATGCCATTGCCAAGAGGACCGATAAAATCCGCTATATCTCCTGAACTTAATTTTGACAGATACTTCGTTCCGGTTCCCTTTAATACATACAATATGGAAAAAACCTTAAAATCAGGTTCAATATCATGAATTGAAAATGGCCTGCGAAGCAAAGGGTCAATCGTGCTTTCGCTTGAACATTTTATGTTTACAAATTGCCCGGGTAAAGAATGCTTTATAATATAAGGTGAAAATATGGTCATTTTATAAAGGCCTTCTCCAATTTTTTTGTTTGAAATTATTTCACCTTTTATTAACTTCATTTAGTAGTCCTGTATAGCTTTAACATTTATATTAGAGCTTAACTTAAGTTCATATATGCCTTGAATTGCAGCGCTTGCACCTGAAATGGTTGTTATACACGGCACATTTAACATGGAAGCCGCTGTTCTCAAGTAGTAGCCGTCGCTTCTTGCTTCACTGCCTTCAGGCGTGTTTATAATCAGGCTGATTTCACCGTTTTTTATTAAATCTAAAACATTCGGTCTGCCTTCCCTTATTTTAAGAACCCTGTCGCATTTAATTCCGAGACTTTCAAAATACTCGCCGGTTCCTTTTGTAGTAATTATCTTAAACTGAAGTTCAGAAATTTTTTTTGCAAGATTTGCCATGCTGATTTTATCTCTATCCCTTACACTTATGAAAACAGTGCCCGATGATGGAAATTTCTGGTTTACTGCAAGCTGTGATTTAGCAAAGGCAACTCCAAAATTTTTATCTATTCCCATTACTTCTCCTGTTGATTTCATTTCAGGTCCGAGTATTGTATCAGTTCCAGGAAATCTGTTAAACGGAAGAACTGCTTCTTTTATGCTGAAATAATCGAGATTATTTGAATCAACTCTTTTAAAATCAATATTTTTTAATTTTTCTCCTGTCATTACCCTTGCTGCAATCTTAGCTAACGGAACCTTAATGGATTTGCTGACGAAAGGTATTGTCCGGGAAGCTCTTGGATTTGCCTCAAGGACATATACTATAGAATTCTTGACAGCATACTGAATATTTATAAGTCCTACTACTTTAAGCGTTTTGGCTATATTAAATGTATATTTTTTTATTTTTTCAATAATCTCGCTGCTTAAAGCAAAAGGAGGAATTACGCATGCACTGTCCCCTGAATGAATACCCGCTTCTTCTATATGCTCCATTATTGCGCCGATAAATATTTCTTCCCCGTCAAATATTGCATCAACGTCTATTTCTGTTGCCTGCTCAAGAAATTTATCAATTAAAACAGGAAATCCCGAAGAAACCTTAAATGCATTTTCTACATAGTTTACCAGGTTTTCTTCTTCATAAACTATAGCCATAGCTCTGCCTCCTAATACATATGAAGGTCTTACAAGCAAGGGATAGTCGATTCTTGAAGCTATTTTTTTTGCATCTTCAAC
>JAPLCN010000042.1 GCA_026392215.1 Actinomycetota bacterium
TAACTATGATAAAAAAAATTAAAACATCCAGCTATGAACCAGCAAAGAAATAATTACTTTGTCTATACCCAGAATAAGTCAAAAGTAACCATAGCACTTAAAGAGGGAAATATTGATAATGGTGCCTTTAGCCAAATTGGCTTTGTAGATGGGTTTTTCACTTATCTACTGTCTACTGATTTTTTTTCATTCTGTGAGGCAACTTATCCAAGCCCAAGAGTTAAAAAAGAAGTTGCCCCATGGTTTTTACTTGCAGCTTTAATTGGAGCTAAAATGGTTGGGGAGAAAAGTTTTAGAAACATCCCGTATGTTCTAGCAAACGGCTCACTACTGAAACTTCTTGGTTTTAATATCGGTCCATTGCCTGGATTTAATAACAAAAATAGAAAAGATAGAATCTTTCCGGTAGATCAAGATACCATAAGAAAATATTTTAAAGACACAGACCCTGATAAACTTACCGCATGGTTTAACAGCTGCTTTATGCAATGGCTTTCTAAAAAAAGGGCATACCAAAGTGGACTGTTTATACTGGATGCAAGCTTTATACCCCTTCCTAGCAATAATAACTACAAAAATGCAAGCTATGTCAGGTTAGATAAAGACGGAAATTATGCCGAAGAAGACGACAGGGATGCAAAAAATACCCTTTGCTACAAGCTTTCAAGCCTTCTAAATACAGACAGAGAGGCAAGCTACTATATATACGCAGCAGCAAGGCTTGATAGTGGATGCGCAAATGGGCTCTATGAAGGAAGAGAGCTGGTAGAAAATTTCATAGAAAACGGAGGATATATATCCACACTTTTAATTGATAGAGGATATCTTGACGGAGAGATGCTAACTGATTTTAAAAGAAAATATAAAATTAACTGGATAATTCCCCTAAAGAAAAATATGAGCGCATACGATGATGCAGTAGGACTATCAAGAGCTAAGGATACTAAATGGCAACCATATAAAATAGAACAAGACATGGATGGTTTTACCGTATTAAAAGAAGAGGCAATAACTTTTGCTCACATTGCTGGCTGGGAAGAATCCAGTGTTCCTATCTACATATCTGTAAAGAAAACAACTGATTACCAGGAGGGAACCGTAAGTTATTTTGTACTTGCCCATACTAAAAGATATTTAACTTTTGCTGAACCTTTTGACCTTTATGCAAAGAGAACCAAGATAGAAGAACGTCACCGTCAGCTTAAAGGTTGGTGGAGTCTGGCCTCTTTTACTTCAACTTCGTATTCGCTGAATGTAACCCAGGTTTTATCAACTCTTGCCACTTACTTAACTGATGCAGCTTTACCTTATTCGCTCTGATATGCAAGACCTGGCAAGAAAAACTATAGATACAATAGTAAAAAGAGAAAAGAGGGGGAGGTGTGTTGTAATATGCTATAGTGGTAAAAATTACGCTGTATTTGATATAGATGAATATAGTTTTATTATCATGGATCTGCCTTCAGTCTATAAAGAAAGACTCAAAAAAAAGATAAGACTGTGGAATAAGGATCCTCCATAATAGGAGATAGTTGCCTAAAATCCTATCCATAATTATTTAAAATAATTTTATACGCGGTAGTAACCCCATCCCTTTTTTTGCTATTATTTTCATCTCAATTACAATTTTGTATAAATATTTACTTCAGGAATAATTTTTATTTCCTATTTTTAAAATCATAATCATTTTTTATCTGAAATAAATATTTTTGCACACGCAGTGTCTGAATTGCAGTGGTGTACTCTGTGTTGCTTTTTGGCTACAGGCTATTAGTGTTAAGACTAAAATTATAGTCAAAACTACTGCTATGATCATTAATACTTTTTTCATTTTATAGTTTCCTTCATCTACTTATTAGGAAATGTATTAGGAAATGGTTTAGGTAAACCCAATCTTTCTGCTTCTTTGTTAAAGTCTCCCACAATTCTTTTCAGCTCATTAATAAATTTAGCAAACTCTGTAGTGGCCTTATCTTGAGCTTCATTCGAGCCCGAAGTGTCGTAATCAATAAGGCAGGATAAAGATATTTTATTTTGATTGATCCATTCTAAGTAATACTTGTATGCTTCTTTTGCACTATCAGGAACTTTTATATCTAATGCTTCTTTATAATATTTCTGGTAATTATCAAGTAATATTTTAGCATAAGATATTCGCTCAACATTGGTTTTACTGTTACTATAGTTATCGCCTGGGCTTTTATTTATATCATTATATTTACTTCTTAAATTATCACACTCATCATAAAAAGTAATATATTCGTCCATCCTTGTTGTGTAATCATCAACTGTGTTGACTATTACTGCTGTAGTATTAGCAGTTGATTTTTTTGCAGTTTCTTGCTGTACGCCTGGCCTAAAGAATACATAGTAATAAAGTAATGATCCTGCTATGGCCACTATTGCCACTATTATTACTATCATTAAAGCTGTTTTCATTTTACCCATTTTATTTGCCTCTTTTAAATATATTTTATTTACTGTTATCCCCCTGTATTATCAGTAAAATATTTACCTTTTTTATAGCGTCAGAAACGCCAGATTTTATAATGCTTTTTAATGACTAACAAAACTCACTTTTTTATAGTTCAGAGAATTCAGGTTTTAACCGTATTATCAGGTAGTAAATTATAATGGTTTCCAGATCTATTTAAGGGGATCTATAACCCTAATTGTCTATTTTAAGGTCTTAGTTAAAGCCTCTGTTGTTGTTCTATCTTAGCTTTGATGATATTTTTTAACATTATCAGATTATCTAATTCTTCTTTATCTTCTTTACTTGCTTTATCTACTGCTTGATAAATTTGCTGTGTTATAGCCTCTAACTCTTCTTTTAAGCTTTCTATATTGTATTCGTATTTGGCTGTTTTCCTTTCTATATCCTCTAATCTTTTTCTTATTTGCTGTATTTCAGTCATTGATCCCCCCTATAAACCCATTTCGTTTTAGTTATGGACCACATTTCATAATAGGTATTTGGCTGTAGCTATCATTAAAGCTTTTTCCATTTTATTTACCTCTTTTCAGTTTCAATTACTATCGTATAGCTCTGCAATAAATGAAACATCACGTTTTTTTAATGTATTTACCTAATAGGTTAAATTTGCCTTACTGTAGTCAATTCTAAGCCTCTTAAAATTTCAACTAAGGTGTAAATGTATATATTCTAAACTCCCTCCGTATATTTTTTCTCCATATGCCCCATAAAGAAGGAAAATCTGCCTGGGCTATTTTACCAAGTTTTTTTTGCAAGTCTTTAGCTGTGCGATAACCACTTCTAAATAAAAGTCTTCCGGCTCTTGATAGCTTGCCATTTATAATTTCTGCAGTCATGTCTATCTGGTAAAAATCTATATCAATTTTCTGGATAAAGCTATCAAATATTTTTACAAAGTTATCTTTGTAATCCATATAGCCTGGAGGATCACTACTAAAGCTTTTAATTTCTTCAAATGTCTTGACTACCTCGCCGTTTCTGTTCTTAAGATCCAGAGAAAAACTTATAACAACAACACTCATTTTTTCTTCTTATCCTTTTTGCCTTTATCCTTTTTCACTCTTGTTTCCTTCCTCTTCTATTTTTGTGGCCTTTAGGCCCCTGAGCGGAATATATTAAAATAGGTTAGCTTTTTACACTTAAAGCAAATAACCACCCATTAAACACTGATTTAAGACTGCTTAAGTTTTTGATAGATATACGCCCTTTGGCTATTTTATAGAATTAGCCAGCTTATCAATTTCTTTAGCCAGGTATATGATACATCTGCTTAGATTTACTATGTGTATGTTTTGTACTGTCTCATTTACGTTAATACCTACCGGCTTATCGGTAAGATCCATTATTTCATTGCCAGCAGTCTCCATCATGGAGTTTATTTTCTGTTCTACAGGACCTGTATAGGTTTCTTTTTCACCACTCATTATTAACCCTTCCTTTAGGATTTATAAAATACTTAAATTCCTAACTAACCTAATAAAGGTAACAAACCTTTTAGGCTTATATTAAACCTTGCTTCCAGGTGTCATATTGCTGTTTAACCATTATTTTACCGTTTTTAAACGGTTAAACATGCCAAATAGCTGTCATCTTCTACTTGTTCTAATATTTCCGCAAAACATAGCTTTTTACCCGCTATATACCGTCCATTGCCCGCAATTAATTTTATAATAGCAAACATCATTAAATTTAAAGGGGATACCCCTAGCAATTAAATATGATGCGATGAA
>JAPLCN010000151.1 GCA_026392215.1 Actinomycetota bacterium
CTTTAGCTTTCTTAAGCACTGTCTTTTTCCCACCTTCAACCCACTCTTTATATGAAAGCTTGTCAAATACACGGGTTGTATAATCTTCAGTTTTCCAGAAAGTCCTGGTTTGTTTTGTGTTTAAAAATGTTCCCGGGCTGACTCCTACATCCATTATTGTATCAAGGCCGATTGTAGCATCATTGACATCAAAGCCTTCGACTATCCTGCCAATGGTATTTGCCACATCATCATCAATAACCGCAAGAATCGGGTTATATGCAAGCTCAGCTGTTACTCCTCCATGCATAACAATCATGTTTGCACCTGAAAGTGCTGAACACATTGCAAGAGGCAGTTTTTCAGCTCCAAGCTGATAATCAACAAATTTAGAATTTGAAAATGCTGAGCCTGTGTTGTTAACCGGAATCTTATATAAATCATGCCATATCTGATTATAAGCCATCTGGTGCAGCGCAATGGCAGCCGTACCAAAACTTATATCCCCTGTTGCCATGTTCATTGAAGAAACAAAATTATTTGCAATTATTCCGCATCCTGGTTTAATACACTGAAGCAGTACTATTATTGCAAGCAGCTCTGCATTATGACTGACACTTGCCCCGGCTATTGTAATAGGATGAGAGCCGCCCATTATGGAGCCTGAAGCAATATAAATAGGAAAACCAGCATTTAGATATACGTATGCTGCTTCAATTGCATCCTCACAAAGTGAAAGAGGCGCTGCGCCTTCAACACATCCAAAAATCTGTGCCCCAACTGCCTGGGCTATTTTTGTTTCCCAGATATAAGAAAAAGTTGGTTGAGCACCTCTTGACGGCTTGCTTGAAAATCTGTGCCTTGAAGCACAGCTTGTTGGGCAGGACATTACAGGAGGAACTCCTTCAATCTCAAAATAAGGGGTATATGATGGAAAAACATGAACTGAACTTAGTGCATCAGAAACCAGTACCCCGATATTATTTTGCTCAAGTGTCGGCATGGTTACCTCACCGGTATCAATATCTGTATACCTTGCACCGGCAGAATTCATAAAATAAATTGTATTGCCTCCAACAGAAATGCCAAGTTTTGGATCTCTTGCTCTTAGATTAAAACTGGATGGAGTTTTTCTTATGCATTCCTCAACCAGATTTGAAGGTATTTTTGCAATTTTACTGTTATAGTCAACCTCGCATCCATTTTCTTTAAGCAGCTTTAGAGCTTTATCTAAGTCAAACTTAAATCCTACTTCTTTAAGTATATTAAGGGATGCCTTATGAATCTGTTCAATCTGGTTTTCTCTTAATATCTTTATTGGTTCAAAATTTCTCGTAAAACCTTTTTGCATTTTAATTCTCCTTAAATATTAAAAAATTACTTAAATTCCCAATAGCTTTTTTGCAACCTTTACTCCGTCAGGAGCAGTTGCCCCATAACCGTCTGCACCGATTGAATCAGCAAATTCCTGGTTAATCGGGCTTCCGCCGATGATTACCTTTACCTTATCTCTTAATCCTTCTTTTTTTAAACCTTCAATGACGTTTTTTTGTTCCATAGCAGTTGTAGTAAGAAGAGCTGACATGGCAAGGATATCGGGCTTATTTTCTTTAACAGCTTTTAAAAACTCTTCACTTTTTACATTTATTCCTAAATCTATTACATCAAACCCGGATGCATATAAAAGTGTTGCGACCATCCCCTTGCCAATTGAATGGATGTCTCCAAAAACAGTGCCTATTACCACTTTACCTACTGCTTTCGATGACTTACCTTGCTTGTTTATTTCTTCAGTGATAATTGGAATTGCTTTTTTTAATACTTCTGCAGCGCATACCAGGTCAGGTAAAAATAATTCTCCCTTTCCAAATGCATCCCCGATATCTCTGATTGCATCGGTTAAAGTTTTTGCAGCTTCAATAGGATCTACTCCTGCGGCAACTGCTTTTCTTGCAGTTTCCTGCGCATTGTCAATATCAAATTCAATAACAACTTTTCTTAAATCTTCCAAAGCTTTATCTGACAATTGATTTCCTCCATGATTTAAAATAATAAATGTAAGTCTGATTCTTTTTTTATGTCATTACTTTTTGGCAAAAGTAACAGATTCACGCTCAATAATTGTTGTAGGTATTATAATTTTTTTATCCTTAATTTCTTTCCCTTCAATAATATCTAAAAGTAAATTCATTGCGATGTTTCCCATCAAACTTTTTGGCTGCTTTAATGTTGTCAGCAGTGGTTCTGTAAACTGGCTAAATAATATATTATCAAAACCCATTACTGAAACATCTTCGGGAACTTTAAAGCCTTCATCTTTTAAAGCTCTTAGCAGCCCGAATGCAAACACATCTGCAACTGTAAGAAAAGCAGTTGGAATCTTGCCCTTTTTTAAAAAATTTCTTACAGCCTCATAGGTAGAAGTCGTCTCGTGAAGCCTCATTTCAGGGCTTATTAAAACCAGATCCGGATCAAACTTCAGGTTATTTTTTTCAAGGCCGCCCAGGTATCCTTCAAAACGCTTCCTTACAGTAGTCTGCTTGTCATAAGTAAAAGAGATATATCCTATTTTTCTATGCCCAAACCCGTAAAGATAATCAACGCAGGACTTTACTGCAGCAAAGTTATCAATAACAACCGTTGGAATACTGCTTTCCCCAAAGTCCTTGTCAAGTGAAACCACAGGCACATTTTTTTCATAAACTTTTTTTATAAATTCATAATTATCAAATCCTGAAAAGAAAATGAAACCGTCTATAAATGAATCAAGCAAAACATTTGTTATTCTTGCTTCTTCCTTGCAGTCAAATGAAGTGCAGCCAAGTATTAGGGTATAATTTCTTTTTCGCGCGATTTTTTCTATTCCGTTTATGACTTGTGAAAAGAAAGATGAACTTATATCAGGTACAATTACTGCTACTGTCCTGGTGCTGTGAGTTCTTAGGCCTCTTGCTATAATATTCGGCCTGTAGTCCAGTTTTTCAATGGCATCCAGTACTCTTTCTTTGGTTTGTGAAGTTACAAATCTGGTTTCATTAATTACATTTGATACAGTGGAAATTGCCACGCCTGCTTTATGCGCAATGTCTTTAATGGAAACATCTATTTGTTTTTTCTTTTTATACTGTGCCATTTTTACGATTAACCTGAAAATAAAAATATCTATATCAAAAAATCGTTTTTTAGCAGTTACTTAAGAAGTATATTATAAATTATTGAAAATAAAAACGTTTTTTTAAAAAATTATTTTAAGGTTTTGCTGCTAGCATATAAAAGTAATTTTCAAATCAGAGTATTATTTTTCAATAAATTAAGAAGTTAATAAGTAAAAAGATGTTATCAAACCAAACAAATTATAGAAGATTTTAACAAAACAAAAAAATAAGGGTGGGTAATCTTAACAAATAAAATTACCTACCCCTCGTCAAACTTGCTAAATTTACAAAATACAAAATAAAATACAAAAAATTAATAATTATCTTATATTTTCCATTTAATCCTTGGTTATTAATTTATACTTGATAGATAAATTACCTGGCAATGATTAAAAGTTTATTTTAATGCCTGTTTTCTTTCTGTCACATAACTTTCAATAAATTTCATTGAGTTTAAAAATTCATTTGCAGTATACTGGAATGCAGGCTGGTCAACAAAATCATCATCTTTAATGCCGTTAACATCATATCCTGCAACAAAATAAGGTATCTTAAGAAGCTTGCCCATGATTTCCTCCGGAACTGGCTCATCCCACTTGCATGTAACATCTTTTCCCCTATATAATCCGTTGAAGTCATCAATCATTTCAGGATTAATTGTAAATACCATGTCTGCTCCTGCTATTTTCTCTATGTGATAAACCACATCAGGATTAGGGCCTATTCTTGTAGAACAAAGAAGAAGCTTGGACTTGTAGCCATTTGCCGGATCATTTAAAATATTTAATGCCTTCTTGGCAATTGCAATGCCTGACCATCTTTTTAGCTCATCTGTGAGTTCGATCCCGGCAGATTTTGCACTTTCCTTAAATTGCTCCCTGTCTTCAAACCTTGCAAGCATTATTGTTATAACTGATCTCCATTTTGTGTAAGAAACGCCCTTGCTTTTGCCTAGCTCAAGGCCTTTTTTAACAGCTTCTGCAACCGCAATTGCCTGCGGAACATTAAATACCAGGGTTGAGTTTGTAGGGATTCCAATCGAAGTCAAAACCTGTATTACATAAATGCCTTCTTTTGAGCCCGGGCATTTAATCATTATGTTTTCCCCTTGTTTCTTAAGTTCAAGTCCCTGCAGAAGCATCTCTCTTATATTGGTTATCTGATTCGGGTCAACCTGTGCGCTGACATAACCTCTTTTATATCCTGATTTTTCAAATAACGGCATGTAAAGTTTTGTGCCTTCTGCAGTTATTGCCTTATAAACTTCCCATGCTATCCCGTAATCTGTTTTTGCAGGATTTTCTTTAATTAATCTGTCAATAATCGGATTTACATCTTCTGGAATTAATTCCAGAACCTTGCTGGTAAGCTTGGGATTTGTAGTAACTCCGTCAAAAACCATATCATCGGGCCTGTTATAATCAAAGAGCTTGCTTAACTGGCTTTCCATTGCGTTTTTATAGCCAGGCTCGGTTTTTTCAAGCACTTTTTCTGACCAGGATTTATATATTAAAGGAGATGAGTCCCACCATACTTCCATACCCTCAGAAGTATTTGAGAGCCTTTCAATTGCTGACTCTTTATAGTTTTGCATATTTACTCCTTAATCTCTAATTGCTTTATTTTATTATTAAATTCTTTTTTAATTCTTATATGGAATATGAAAAAATTAATCATTTTAAAAAATAAAAAATCTTTCATTTCTTTATAATATTTTTCCTGGCTAATAATGTTTAATAACAATATTTTTACCAGAACTAAAGCATTCCCTTAACAGCCTGCATTATGTTTTCTTTAGTCGGAACGCAAGCTTTCTCAAGTTTTGAATTATAAGGGATTGCAGAATTAAGTCCGCAAACTCTTTTTACCGGAGCATCAAGAAAGTCAAATGCCTTGTCGTTTACAATTGCAAGTATATCTGATGCAACACTTCCTCTTTCTACTGCTTCTGATACAACGATCAGCTTATTTGTCTTTTTAACAGAGTTTATCAAAGCATCTGTATCTAATGGAACAAGAGTTCTGGGATCTATAACTTCACAGCTTATACCTTCCCTGGCAAGTTCCTCTGCAGCAGCAAGAGCTTTAAGCAACATTGCAGAATATGCAAAAATTGTTACGTCACTGCCTTCTCTTTTTATGTCGGCAACACCAAAAGGAATAGTATATTCTTCTTCAGGAACAGGTCCTTTGTTTAAATAAATAGTTTTGTGCTCAATAAAAATTACAGGGTCATTGTCTCTGATTGCAGTTTTTAATAGCCCCTTTACATCGTAAGGAGTTGCAGGCATTACAACTTTAAGCCCGGGAATATGATAAAACCAGCTTTCCAGGCTTTGTGAATGCTGAGCAGCAATTCCTGTTCCTGAACCACCCTGGGTTCTTAAAACCATAGGAACGTGAAGTGCATCTCCTGTCATGAAATTAATTTTAGCAGCCTGGTTAACAATCTGGTCCATTGCAAGAGTGCAAAAATCTACAAACATTATTTCTGCAACCGGCCTGTAACCTGTTAATGCTGCGCCTATCGCACCTCCAAGAATTGCCTGCTCTGAAATAGGTGTATTTACTACTCTTTCCGGACCATATTTTTCTAAAAGGCCCTTATATGCCCTGAATGCTCCGCCATAAACACCAATATCCTCTCCAAGTAAAAATACTTTTGGATTTCTGTCCATCTCCTCAATGCAAGCTTCTTTTATAGCTTCCCTATATTCAATTTCTCTCATTTATAGTCCTTTCAATTTGCTTAAAAATTTTTAGTTTTATTTCCACACAACTTATTATTTTAATAAACCCTATACCATTAAATAATCTAATTGATTATTTTTAAGAACAAAAAACAAAAAATAAATTCTTACTGATTAATTGCGACTCTTTCCAGAAATTTATCAAGTTCAGGTTCAGGGCTGTTTTCTGCAAATTCAACAGCAGCATCTATTCTTTTTTCAATTTCCTTTTCCATTTCACTGAATTGTTCTTCTGTAATAACCTTGTCTTCAATAAGTTTTTCTTTGAAATTCTTTAAACAGTCTCTGTTCTTTTTTTCATCTTCAGCTTCACCTTTTGGCCTGTACAATGCAGGATCATTTGGATGGTGTCCAAGAAATCTGTACGTCTCGGCTTCAATTAAAGACGGGCCATTGCCTTTTCTTGCATAATCCACTGCTTTTTCAACAGCTTCATACATTGCTATTACATCACTGCCGTCTGCTTTATAACCCGGAATTCCATAACCTTTTGCTCTTGCTGCTATATCATTGCCGGCAACAGATTCTCTTGCACACATTGAAATTGCATAAAGGTTGTTTTCGCAAATATAAATTACCGGCAGTTTAAATACTGCTGACATGTTTAATGCTTCATGGAAAACACCATTGTTTGCAGCACCGTCACCAAAGAAACAGATAATAACTCTGCCTTTCTTTTCCATTTTACAGCTAAGTCCTGCTCCAACTGAAATAGGCAGGCCGCCGCCCACAATGCCATTTGCGCCAAGCATTCCAAGCTCTGTATCAGCTATGTGCATTGAACCGCCTCTGCCTTTGCAGTAACCTGTAGATTTACCAAAAAGTTCAGCCATCATTTTATTAAAGTCTGCACCTTTTGCAATTGCATGTCCGTGCCCTCTGTGAGTTGAAATAATATAATCTTCTTTTTTAAGTGCCATGCATGCGCCGACTGCAACTGCTTCTTCACCGATATAAGGATGCAGATAACCCCAGATTTTTGATTTCTGGTAATATTGTACTGTCCTTTCTTCAAATCTCCTGATTTCTGTAATCTTCTTTAGCATTTCGATCTGCATTTCCTTTGATATCTTTCCCATAAAACTCACCTTCCAGCTTTAATTATTAATTTCCTTTTTAATTTATATTTAAGATTAATTGTCCTAAAAAACAAAACGTATTATAACAGCTTTTTTATTTTGTGCAAATAATTGCAACATTGCAATAAAAATTTAAATAAAAAAATTTATTAAACAATATTTTAAAAAAATCAGATTGGTTTTTAAATGCAGAATGCTTATTTTACGAGTTTTAATATTTTTGCGGCTGCCTTGATGTCAGTTACTAAAATATTTATATATTTGCCTCTTAAAGCTCCTAAAATTGATTCAGCCTTAGCTTCCCCGCCTGCTATACCTATTGAATAAGGTATTTTAAGCAAATCCTCTGTGGAAATTGTAATCATCCTTTTATCTATTTCCGGATCGCTTATTTTACCGTTAATATCAAAAAAATGTGAGAAAACATCTCCAACCGCATGGTTTGCATTTAGTTTTTCAAAGTCATCGCTACTAAAGCTGCCTGTCTCAATAAAAGTCGAAGTCACTTTTGGAAATATTGCTCCTATTCCTACCAGCGCAATATTTATTTTATCAAAAAAACTAAAAGTCTCTTTTATTGAAGGTTCGTTTAACAGTAAATCACGAAGATCAGGTGATTCAACTATTGCAGGTGCATAAATAAGATGCGGCTCTGCACCGAATATGGCAGCAAGCCTTCTGGCTATATCCTGGCAATTAAGGTTTACAGACAGCTGATGTACGCCCCCGGTAACCTGGACTACATCCACATTTTTATTTATCTTGTTTGGCAGGTGGATTATAACTTCATTAACAGTAGTCCCCCAGGCAACACCGATTATGTCATTATTTTTTATAATTTCAAGAAGGTAACTGGAAGCAGCCTGGCCCATTTTAGCCTTAAGTTCCTTATCAGAAAGCCCCAGATTATCAACAACTATCGCTCTTTTTAAATTAAGTTCCTTTTCAAGCTTGTCCTCAAATTCGGTAATATTGGTCAGCGAATCATTTATTGAAATCTGGACAATCCCGGTTTCCATAGACCTTTTTAATATCCTGTTTACCTGATATTTTGAAATTTTTATTTTTTTTGAAATATCATCCTGGGTTAAGCCGTCTTTATAATATAAAGTTGCGACTTTTACCATCAGTTTAAAGTCATACGCCATTTTTTTTATGATTATTAAATAGCAATTATTTAATTCATTAATGTTTTATTATAATTTTTCAAGCTCCATTATTTTTTCAACTTTTTTTGCAGAAGGCCCGCCTTTAAATTCCAGTTCAAGCCAAACCTTTAAAAGCTCCTGCGCCGTATTCCTGCCTATTACCAGCGCGCCCATTGTCATAACCTGGCAATTATTTGAAAGGATTGACCTCTGTGTGGAATAAAGGTCATGGCAGACTGCTGCTCTGATCCCATCAAACTTGTTTGCACATATTGCCATTCCTATACCTGTTCCGCAAACCAGGATCCCCCTGTCAAAGCTGCCATTCTGAACTTCGCGCGTGACAACTTTTGCAATATCCGGGTAATCAACAGGATCAGTTTTAAATACTCCGAAATCCTTAAATTCAATTTTTTTCTCTTTTAAAACTTCAATTAATGCATCTTTTAGCTCTATCACTTGAGCCTGGTGATCGCAGCCAATAGCTACCTTCATTAAATCCCTCCTTAAAATTATTGGGGGCGGTCTTATTTGACTCACAAATTCTCTGACTTATTAGAATGCTAATTATTCGTACAGAGTTTAGACCTGTCCAATTATATATATTACTTTCCTCCTTAAGCTTTTAAAAACCAGTTTTTAAACCTTTAAGTCAAATAAGAACCGTCCCCTTTCCTTACTTTACATTTTAAAAACTTTTATAGAAATTTAAAACACTGTCTGCAATTTTTTGTGAAGTAAGGCTATAATAATCCAGTAATTCTTCATAAGTCCCAACCGGTGCATATTCATCAGGGGTGCCTATGAACTTCATTTTAACAGGACAGTTCTTTACTAAAACTTCTGCAACAGCCGAGCCCAGCCCGTTGTAAATTGAATGCTCTTCAACACTTACTACTTTTCCGGTTTTTTTTGCAGATTTAATAACTGCTTCTTCATCTAATGGCTTGATTGTGCTCATACTTATAACTTCAGCATTTACTGCCTTTTTCTCAAGTTCATATGCTGCTTCAAGTGATTTTGAAACCATTGTGCCTACGGCAATCAAAGTTATATCACTGCCTTCTTTAACAACATCTGCCTTGCCAAGTATAAGTTCGTGATCTTCATCAAAAACTCTTTTGGCTTTTATTCTTGAAACCCTTATATAAGTAGGGCTTTTAATTTTTGCGGCAACTTCCAGAACCTGCCTGTACTCAACACCGTCTGCAGGACATATTATTGTCATATTAGGCAAAGCTCTAAGTATTCCAACTTCTTCTAAAATAGTATGGGTCGGACCCAATGCGCTGACTGAAAAACCGCTATTATTGCCGATTATTATTACATTTAATTTTGTCTTGCATATATCATCTCTGATTTGCTCAAAAGGCCTGTAAGTTGCAAAAGGCACGTATGCTGCAATTACAGGAATCTTGCCGGAAATTGCCATTCCTGCAGCTTCACCCATTCCATTTTGTTCTGCTATTCCGAATTCAAAATGCCTTTCAGGAAAAGCTTTTTGAAACGGGCCTCCGCATGCGCCTGCAGATGAGTCCATTGAAATATAAACAATATTTTTGTTTTTATTGCCTAAATCAACAAGAGCTTCTGCCATTATTTTTCTGGCATCATCGTAAATATCATTTTTTTCAATTTTTTCATTATTTAAATTTGATTTATCCAAGCTTGCACAGCTCCTCTCTGCATGATTCTTCAACTTTGGTTATCGCATCATCAACTTCAGAATCCTTAAAATGCCAGTGGTGAAACTCATATTTATCCTCTGCAAAACAAAGGCCTTTAGCTTTTATGGTATTTGCAATTATTGCAGATGGCTTTCCTGGCTTGAACGGCACGTTTGACAATGCATCATAGATCTCTTCCAGATTATGGCCGTTTATAGTCCTTGCTTCCCATCCAAAAGCCTTGTATTTGTCTGCCATGGGATCCGAGTTCATAATATCTTTTGTACGGCCATTGACCTGAAGACCGTTTCTGTCAACAATAGCAACAAGATTATCTAATTTATGGTGGCCTGCTGACATTACAGCTTCCCAGACACTTCCCTCTGCGCTTTCCCCATCGCCAAGCATTACAAAAACTCTGTAGCATTTTTTATCAAGTTTTCCTGCATGCGCCATACCCTGGCCCACAGGTAATCCATGTCCAAGCGATCCTGTCGGAAACTCAATTCCTGGAAGAACTTTTTCATCAGGATGCATGGGAACTCTTGTATTAAAAGTATTATAAGTCCAGAGGACTTCTTCTTTAAAATATCCCTGATTTTCAAGGGTAGCATATAGCGCCATGCACTTGTGCCCTGCAGATAAAATAAATCTGTCCCTGTCCTCCCACTTTGGATTTTTTGGGTCATGGTTTAGTATCTTGTTATATAATACTGTCATGATGTCAAGGCTTGAAAACGCGCCTCCGATATGAGCTTCGCCAAAACGCATCATCTTCAGAATGTTTTCACGGCATTTATAAGCTCTTTGTGTTAACTGTATAATTTCATTTTTAGTAAGATCAGACATTAAAACAACCGCCTTTATATATTTAGTAATTAATCAATTTCACCGGTTTTAATAAAAAAACTTATTAATAATTACCTTAAATTATTTTTACGAAAGTATATATTTTTTGCTTTTATTGCTTTTATTTGCAACTTAGATGAAACTGTTTATAAAAATTTTATAAAAAGATTTTACTCCATACTTCTACAATTTTATTAATTTTATATACTATATTGTTTCTATTTTAAAATAAGTAAGAAATTTCTAAATAATTTTTATATCTTAATTTATTTAAAATCAACAAATAAAAAATTTAAGAATATATAATTGCAATTTATATCACACGGCTACCTTATTTTAATTTTTTATTATATGCAATTACTTGCATTAATGCAATATTTTTTGTTGTTGATTTTAATGATTTTATATTTAAAATAATCGTGGTATTATTCTTGTTTATATCAAAAGCAAATAAGGGTCGTATTTTTTATACAGATGTCTAATATAAGAAAAAAACATAAAAATATAAAAGCGCCTAAAATTGCAGGAGTAATAATTGCCATAATTTTACTGTTTACAATTGCTAATACCGGAATTATTGCTGCAAGCGTATTTGTCAGCAGCAGTGTTATTGTCGGCTTTTTTAAAGATTTGCCGGATATCAAAGACTTCTCCCCTATTGTAAATGCTCTTACTTCCAGGATATATGCCTCTGACGGGAAAATGATTGGAACTTTGCATGGCGAGCAGAACAGGGAACTCGTAGCTTTTAAACAGATCCCTAAGAATTTAATTAATGCTTTAGTCTCTATTGAAGATGAAAGGTTTTATGAACACACTGGTATTGATTTTGAAGCAATATTCAGGTCTCTTTTAATCAACCTTAAATCTGGAGAAGTTATCCAGGGAGGCAGTACATTAACGCAGCAATATATTAGAACTGTATATATACCAGCAGAGAAAACTACAATAACAATTGATCGAAAAATCAAGGAAGCTGCGCTTGCTTATCAGCTTGAAAAGATATATTCAAAAAATGATATTCTTGAAATGTATTTAAATACTGTATATTTTGGTGAGGGAGCTTATGGCGTTCAGGCAGCAGCAAAAGCTTTCTTTAATAAGAATGTTGAGGATTTGACCCTTGAGGAAAGCGCTCTTATTGCAGGTTTGCCGCAATCCCCCAGCCAGTTATCACCATATACAAACAAGCAGGCAGCAATTGAAAGGCGAAATAATGTTCTGGCAAAAATGTATGAACTTAAATATATAACAAAGGAAGAATATGTGGATGCAGTTAAGCAACCTATAGTTTTAGAGAGAGCAAAAGAGGAGAGCACTGATTTCGCACCTTACTTTGTTGAGTATGTTAAGCAGGAACTGATAAAAAAATACGGAGTAAGCAAAGTATTTAAAGGCGGTTTTGAAATTTATACAACTCTTGATCCGAATATGCAGATTTATGCCCAGGATGCCATTAATGAAGTCCTGCCGGATCCGGAAGATCCGACCGGTGCTATGGTAGCAATGGATCCTGCAAATGGTTATATAAAAGCGATGGTTGGAGGCAGAGACTTCAGTACCATGAAGTTTAATCTTGCATCTCAAAGCAAGAGGCAGCCGGGCTCAACCTTCAAGGTCTTTGCATTAATTGCAGCACTTGAACAGGGTATCAGCCCATATATGACCTTTAATCCTAACGGTCCTATTAAATTTGAAATTCCAAACAGCAAGCCATGGGAAATATCCAATTACATGGGTGAAAAATTTCCTGATTTATCTGAAATGAATATAATTGAAGCAACAGTAAAATCTGTAAATGTTGTTTATTCCCAGCTTATTATGAGGGTTGGCGGAGATGCAGTATCAAGAATTGCAAATGCAATGGGTATAGAGACACCGCTTGAAGGCTATCCGGCTATAGGTCTTGGTGGACTGACTACCGGAGTATCTCCACTTGAAGTTTGTACTGCTTTCTCAACAATTGCTGACTATGGAGTAAGGCATGACCCTGTCGCAATTTTAAAAGTAGTTGATAAGGATGGAAATGTGCTTGAAGAATATAAGGAGCCTCCAAAAAATCAGGTAATCTCTGCAATAAATGCTTACAGGGCAATAGAGATAATGAAACAGGTTATTGGGCGCGGTACCGGAACAAAAGCAAAGCTTGATGACAGAGAGGCTGCAGGGAAAACCGGAACTACAGATGAATCAGAAAATGCATGGTTTACCGGATTTACTACAAACCTTGCGGCAAGCTTCTGGATGGGATACCCGGAAGAAAATAAAAAAATGAGCAAGGTTCATGATTTAAGGGTTCAGGGCGGAGCCCACCCCGCCATGATGTGGAAACTGTTCATGGAAAAGGCAACAAAAGCATTGCCGGTTGAAAAATTTGTAAAGCCGAAGGAAGATACTTTTATTCTTCAGATTACAACTGCTGCTGACACAGGCCAGGTAATGGTCCCAAACAGATTTACACCTTTAGAGCAAATTTCAATAGCTAAATTTAAATATGGCACTGAACCAAAAGAGCAGGCTCCGATTACTGAAGCCGATATGCCTATGCTGCCGTTTGTGTGCCTGATGCCGATTGAACAGGCAAACCAGATGCTTAGGGATGCAGGATTTACAAACATAGAATTTATTAATGAAGTTTATACCGGTGTACCTTCAGGTTATACTCACAGGCAGGATCCTTTATGGGATACAAAAGTTGAGAAGACAAGATTGATAAAAGTCTGGGTTAACCCTTAATAAACACACCCTTTTTATTATAAAATCCTTAGCCGTAACCATTACTGTCACAGCTATATTTTTAAAAAGTGTTTAAAAATAATTTATTAAAAAAAGTCAGGTGTAATTTTAAGGTTAAAGTTATTATTTATCAAAAAAAATATTAAAATTATTAACTATTATTTAGCGGATAAAATAAATTGACGGAAAAAGAAATAAGACTAAGGTTTGCCCCAAGCCCTACAGGCTATCTTCATATTGGCAGCGCTAGGACTGCTTTTTTTAACTGGCTGTATGCAAAAAAAGTTGGGGGAAAATTCATATTAAGGATTGAAGATACTGATGTTGAAAGGCACCGCGAGGATACCATTAGTATCATACTTGATTCCATGAAATGGCTTGGTATGGACTGGGACGAAGGCCCTGATACCGGCGGAAATTACGGCCCTTACAGACAGTCCGAAAGGCTTGATTTATATAAAAAATATGCACAAAAACTGCTGGATGAAGGAAAAGCATACAGGTGTTTCTGCAGCCAGGAACAGCTAAAGAAAAACAGGGAAGAAGCTTTAAAAGTTAATGAATTTTATAAATACGACAGGAAATGCTTAAGTCTTACTCAAGAAGAAATCAGCCGCAAAATAAAATCCGGTGAAAAATTTTCAATCAGGCTTCTGGTGCCGCGCGAAAAAATTTTATCTTTTAGTGACAATGTTTATGGAAACTTTGAAGTAAACAGCAGCAATATTGAAGATTATATTATTCTTCGCTCAAACGGAATGCCTACATATAATTTTTCAGTTGCTATAGATGACTGCTTAATGAAAATTACTCATGTAATAAGAGGGGAAGACCATCTTTCAAATACCCCAAAGCAGCTTTTAATTTATGATGCATTAAATTTCGGACACCCCGATTTTACTCATCTGCCAATGATTTTAGCATCAGACGGACATAAATTAAGCAAAAGACACGGTTCAATATCTATTGAATCTTACAGGGAAGAAGGGTTCCTACCGGAAGCTGTCCTTAATTATATTGCACTTCTGGGCTGGTCTTATGATGAAAAAACAACAATTTTTTCAGTTAAGGAAATGGTAGAAAAATTTGATTTGAAATCTATCAACAAAAAAGCTTCAAAATTTGATTATGAAAAGCTTCTTTATTTAAACGGTCATTATATCAGAGAGCTTAAAGAAGACAGTCTTGAAGAAATATTAATAAACAAACTTATCAAAAAAAATGACAATTTGAAAGATAAGGTTAATTTCTTAAAAGAAAAACTGGCAAAAATAATACCCATTACAAGAGAAAGGGTAAAAACAATTTCAGGTTATGAAAAAATACTCGTGCCTTTCTTTAATGAAATAAATTATTCTGACGATGCAAAAAATTATTTTACTAAAAAGGAAATTAACATAAAAGAAATACTTAAATCATCTGTTAAATCTCTTGAAAATATAGATAACAATTCTTTTAATACTGAAAACATTGAAAAAGAACTTAGAGGTATTGCAGCAAAACTTCAGCTGAACCTTAAAATAATTGCTGAAGTTTTAAGGATTGCAATATGGGGTGAGCCCGTAAGCCCACCCCTTTTTGAAACTATTGAAATAATAGGCAAAAAAGCTACACTTTACCGTCTTAAAAATTATCTTAAGTCTATAGCCTGAAAATCATTTCTTCAGGTTTTAAGTCTGCGCCGTTTTCAACAACCTTCTTAACAAAGTATGCTACTACAATCTCTTCATTTGTGGGAGTAATGTATAGCTTTACTTTAGAGTCTGGTGCTGAAATTAAAGCTTGTTTGCCGTTAAAATCTTCGTTTTTAGCCAGGTCAGGCTTGATTCCCATATATTCCATGTTTTCAAGTATTCTTAGCCTTGTATCTTTTCCTTTTTCAGCTATGCCGCCGCCGAAAGCTATAACATCGGCTCCGCCAAGAATAGCACTGTAAGCTCCGATATATTTTCTGACACCATCAATAAATGCAGCAATGGTCATCTTGCACCTTTCATTTCCTGCTTCGCCTGCGGCATAAATTTCCCTGTAGTCATCAGTTCCAATACCGGCCATTCCTTTAAGTCCGGAATTTCCTGAAATTTCTTTTTGAGCTTCATCTACAGTCAGGCCAAGAGACTTCATTGCAAACAGCAATCCTATCCCGTCACAGTCGCCGATTCTTGTTCCTTGTAAAAGTCCGGAGTCTGTAGAAAACTTCATGCTTACATCAACTGATTTTCCATTTTTATGCGCGCAAATTGAGCTTGAACCACCTAAATGGACTGTAATAACTTTTAATTTATCTGTGCCTTCAAGTTTGTACACCATTGCAGACATATATCTGTGGGAAGAGCCATGGAAGCCATTTTGTTTTATTCCTAATTCCTTATACCATTTCCACGGAAAACCAAGCATTCTTCTGTATTCCGGTATTGAATAATGAAAAGAAGGTTCAAATACACCAACAAGAGGAATGTTACTGCCTAAAACTTTTTTAAACTCATCAATTGCCTCAAGATAAGGAAGATTATGTACCGGAGCAACAAATGCAAATCTTTTCAGTTCATCAAGAATTTTGGGAGTTAAAAGATTTGCCCCGTTTGTCTCCCCCAGTATTGTTTTAAAACCTACAGCTTCTATGTCTTTATACTGCTTTATAACTCCGTTTGCAATGTACCAGTCAAGAATAAGCTGTATCCCATTTTTAAACCCTACGACATTTACAATATCTCTGACAGATTCGCCGCTGCCTATTTTATGCGTGAAGTTTGACTCGCCTTCAGTCTTGATCTTATCAAGATTTGCCTCGCCAAGAGTTTTTATTTCATTTTTCCCGTTTATATCAAGAATTTTGCTTTTTAAAGAAGTGCTTCCGATATTTCCTATTGCTATAATCATTTTTTATTTCCTTTCTCTATTGACTTTAGGTTCTGCCGATGACTTAATAAAAAATCCTGGACATCTCGTATAAATCCAGATCCATCGGTTTGCTATTGCTAAGAACCTTTTCCATAGGTTCAGCTTTAATTATATTTCCTTCAAAACATACCATAAAATCAAATTTTCCTTCATGAGTCAAGTCCACTGCCTTTATCCCTATCCTTGTTGCCAGAATTCTGTCGAAAGCAGTTGGCCTTCCTCCTCTTTGCAGATGTCCGAGAACTGTTACTCTTGTCTCGTAACCTGTCCGCTTTTCTATCTCTTTTGCAATAATATTTCCTATGCCTCCAAGCTGTGCCGGCGCAATATTACTCAAGCCTGGCTTTACTTCAATATGGGTATTCTTTATTTCCGGCCTTGCGCCTTCTGCAATAACTATAATACTGTAATCTTTTCCTCTTTCTCTCCTTTTCTCAATAACATCAACAACATAGTCATAATCAAACGGAACTTCCGGAATTAAAATCAGATCCGCGCCTCCTGCTACTCCGGAATAAAGGGCAATCCATCCTGCTTCCCTTCCCATAACTTCTAAAATCATGATTCTGTGATGGGATGAAGCTGTAGTGTGAAGCTTATCAATTGCATCTGTGGCTATTTCAACTGCGCTGTCAAACCCTACCGAATAATCATTAAAGTTAATGTCATTGTCAATAGTCTGCGGAACACCGACTCCCTTTATATTGTACTGGCTAAGCCTGTGCATGATTATGTTTGTATCCTCTCCGCCGATGCATATAATGGAATCAATTGAAAACTTTTTTATATTTTCCTTAACCATTTCCACACCATTTTCAATCTTAAAAGGATTAATCCTTGCTGAACCAAGAATAGTGCCCCCTCTGTCAAGAATTCCTGAAACATGTTCCCTTTTTAGTTCTACAGCATTGCCGTTTACAAGCCCATCCCATCCGTTTTTAATTCCAACCACTTTATATTTGTAGTTTTTTGCCTTAACATATGCCGCCCTGATAATGGCATTTGTTGCAGGAGAATCGCCGCCCCCGGTAAGAATTCCTATAGTTTTTATCTCATCCATGATCGCTCCTCTCAAAGTAAAAATTAGAAAAATTAAAAAATAATAATTTCACTTTCTATTCTAACTTTAAATAAACAAAATAAATAACATATGAAAGTAATATATCTATATATTATATTTAATATATTTAATTTTTAGCCGATTATGATAATTTTTTAACTATTATTTCATTAACAATTTGAGGATTTGCCTTGCCCTGTGTCTTTGCCATGATCCGGCCAACCAGAAATCCTATTGCTTTTACCTTGCCGGACTTATACTGGCTTACAGCATCAGGATTTTTTAAAATTACCTCATTTATTATTGCCTCAAGCTCGCCTGTATCACTGATCTGTTTCAAGCCCTTTTTTAAGATAATTTCCTGCGGGCTTTCCCCGCTGTCATACATTTCTTCAAAAACTGATTTTGCAATCTTGCTGTTAATTTCCTGTCTGTCAATCATTTTTACAAGATCAGCAAGATTTTCAGGAGAAATTTTGCTTTCTTTTAATGTTACCTGGTTCTTATTAATAAACGCACTGAAATCCCCCATTATCCAGTTACAGACAGACTTTGCATTATTGTGGTGCTTTAAAGTTTCCTCAAAATAAGAAGAAATTTCAAAATCATTTGCCATGAAGGCGCTGTCATAATCAGAAAGCCCTAAAGAATTTTTATATCTTTTTTCTCTTGCACCCGGCAGCTCAGGCAGAGCGCTTTTAATCTCATTTATCCAGTCAGGCAATATTTTCATTGGAACAAGATCAGGATCAGGAAAATACCTGTAGTCATGTGCTTCTTCCTTTTGTCTTAAAACTTTTGTAGTTTGTGTTTTATTATCATAATGCCTTGTCTGCTGAAGAACTTCCCTGCCTGACTCTAAAACATCAATCTGCCTTTCAACTTCATATTCAAGACCTTTTTGCAGGAACTTAAATGAGTTTAAGTTTTTTATTTCAGTTCTGGTGCCTAATTTATCAGTGGTTGTTAATTTTACAGAAACATTGGCATCGCTTCTGATGCTTCCCTCCTCCATGCTGCAATCACTTACATTTAACATCAGAAGCGTATTTCTTAAAGTTATCATATACTGCTTTGCTTCTTCGGGAGATTTAATATCAGGATCTGTAACTATCTCAATAAGCGGAGTCCCGGCCCTATTAAAATCCACAATGCTGTAATCTGCTTCACTGATTCTTCCGGTTGAACCGATGTGTATTAATTTGCCGGTATCTTCTTCAACGTGTACTCTGGTAATTTTGACTTTTCTGACGTAGTTGCCCATATTTATATCAATATAACCGCCAACCCCTACAGGCAAGTCATATTGCGAGATCTGATAATTTTTAGGCATGTCAGGGTAAAAATAATTTTTTCTATGAAAGATACTATGTTCACTTATACTGCAATTTAAGGCAAGGGCTATCTTTACAGCACTTTCAATAGCTTTTTTATTTACAACCGGAAGTGAACCAGGATGTCCGAGGCACACCGGGCAAGTATAAGTATTGGGCTTTTCCCCAAATGAAAGCTTGCATCCGCAAAACATTTTTGTCTCTGTGGAAAGCTCAACATGGGTTTCAAGCCCTATGACAGTCTCATATTTATTATTTAAATCTGCGGTTTTATTTTCCACTTTACATCACTTTCTATTGCGCTGGCAATTTTTAAAACATTATCTTCCCTTAACAAGTCTCCTATTACCTGAACCCCGATAGGCAGTCCCGTTTTTGAAATTCCGGCAGGAAGAGAAATTGCGGGAATACCTGCCAGATTCACGGGTATTGTACAGATGTCGGAAAGATACATCCTTAAAGGGTCGTCTACCTTATCACCAATCTTAAATGCTGTTGTGGGAGAAGTTGGAGAAATTAAAACGTCATAAGTTGAAAATGCATTTTTAAAATCATTGATTATCAGTGTCCTGACTTTTTGTGCCTTATCATAATAAGCATCGTAGTAACCAGCTGACAGGCAATATGTTCCAATCATAATCCTTCTTTTAACTTCCGGACCAAACCCTTCAGCTCTGGTTTTTTTGTACATTTCCCGCAACGTCCGGGCATCCATATTTCTGTAGCCATACCTTACGCCATCATATCTTGAAAGGTTTGAGCTGGCTTCAGAAGGAGCTATTATATAATAAACGCTTAAAGCATACTCAAGGCTTGGAAGTGAAATTTCCTCAACAATGGCGCCGGATTTTTCAAGCATTTTTAAAACATTCTCAACAGATTCTTTTACTTGTAAATCAATTTCTTTAACCATTAATTCTTTTGGAATTCCAACCTTCATGCCTTTTATGTCAGAATTTAAAAAAGACTTATATCTTGGAACGTTTGTATTAATTGATGTTGAGTCAAATTCATCATAGCCCGAAATTGCTTCAAGAAGAGCCGCACAATCTTTAATATCTCTGGTAAAAGGACCTATCTGGTCAAGGGACGAAGCAAAAGCTATCAGCCCGTATCTTGAAACCCTGCCATAAGTTGGTTTCATGCCTACCACCCCGCACAAAGAAGCAGGCTGCCTTATTGAGCCGCCTGTATCAGAGCCAAGGGAACACGGCACCTCTGAAGCTGCAACGCTTGCTGCCGGGCCACCGCTTGAACCACCTGGTACGTAATCCAAGTTCCATGGATTTCTCACAGCTCCAAAAGAAGAATTTTCATTTGAAGAACCCATTGCAAATTCATCCATATTAGCCTTTCCAACCATAAGAAAATGCTGTGCGTTAAGTTTTTTTATTACTGTTGCATCATAAACAGATATATAGCTGGAAAGTATCCTGGAAGCACAGGTCGTTCTTACCCCTTTTGTGCAGATGTTATCTTTGATTGCTACGGGAATGCCTGTAAAATCAAATATTTCATTGCCACTTCTTATATATGCATCTATTTCTTTGGCTTTGCTGAAGAACACATTTTTATCGAAAGTAATAAATGCATTAATTTTTTCATCCACACTTTCAATTCTTTGGGCGTAATCTTGTGCAATATCTAACACTGAAACTTCTTTTGATTTGATAAAACCGTTTAATTCATGAGCGCTTAAATTTATTAAATCCAATAAAATCCCCTTTTAAATAAATGCAAAAAATTACTAAATGTTTTTAAAATATAAAAAATTTTTTGGCATGGCCAAAAATCAGTCTATTTTGGGCACTTTAAATCCTCCACTGTCTTCCAAAGGAGCGTTTTTTAAAGATTCTTCTCTTGAAAGAGACTCCCGCGCTTTGTCCTGCCTGAAAACGTTGGAAAGCTCAAGTACCCGGGATGTGGACAAAACATCCGTTGTATCTGCTTCTGCGATTTTTGCGATATGGCTGATTATTTTATCCAGCTGGCTTGTAATTTTTTCAATTTCCACATCACTGTATTCAAGCTCTGCCAGTTTTGCTATATGCACAATGTCTTTTCTATTTAAAATATTACCCATTTTTTTAATTCACCGCTTAAGTTTTAACAATTAAAAATATTAATTAATTCTTGGTGAATAATTCAATTTTTAGTGAATTATTTGTTTAAATTAAGCTTAAAATTTTCTCAATTTGGCCCTTTTGGCTAATTGTTCACCAGAAACTAATTAATTCTCCATATTTATTACAAACAAGTAATTTTAACAAATTTTACTTCAAGTTTATATATCAAAAACGTCCCGAGCGTTATTTTTTTAATATATTTTTATTGAATTTAACTGGCTGAACAAAATAAGGATCATCAGCAAATTATATATAGCATGCAAAAATATGACCGGAAAAAGAGATTTTGTCTTATGAAAAATATAAGCTAAAATCCATCCGATTGCCAGTAGTGGCAGAAAATTATACAAATCAAGGTGAGCTGCTGCAAATAAGATTGATGAGATAAGTATTCCAGTCAATACGCCCCAGCTTTTTTTAAATCCCTGGAATAAAAAACCTCTAAAAAATATTTCCTCGCATATTGGAGCAATTACCGAAACAATGACCAGCAGCATTATTGAAGAAACATTTTTATTGCTTACAAGCTCTTCAATCTTGCTGGAAGGAGGGGCAATTTTAAATATCCCTGTCATTAAAAAAACATAAACAAAATTTATAACAATAATTAACAGAAGCGCTAAAAATGAATACCAGATTGTTTTAATGAGGCTGTAATATTTTAAACCCAGATCCCTGCATTTGGCTCTTCTCCAGTAAATGGCATAAAACCATACCAACCCCACCATAAGAAGTACCTGTATTCCATATAATACTGAAAAACTTAAGTTGGTTATATTGGAGCTGTTAATTCTTTCGCCAATTTTAAGCGCCATAATAATTCGGGCAGTGCCGAAATAAATGCCGGTTAGTACTGCGATTAGAAAAAGAATTGAAAACCATATGTCTCGCAGGGTCCACTTTACTTGGGCAAGTTCGCTTTCTTTGTCTTCTTCTTTATCTTGAATATGTCTTAAATCTGATCTTCTGATTTGCGCCATTATTAATTCATAATAAGATTTTTTATTATATTTCCAATATGCAAAAAAAATATAAACTATTTTAAGGAGTTTGGACAGATAAACATATATAAATTCTATTTTTGATTACCGCTTTTTATGTACAATAATTTGATATTACTATTCGGTCATATTTTTAAATTCTTCTTCTGTCAACCGTTTTACTCCAAGCTTTATGGCGTCATCAAGCTTACTCCCGGGTTCAGTTCCAACAACTACAGCTTCTGTATTTTTACTGACACTTGATGATACTTTGCCTCCATAATTTTCAATAAGGGCTTTTGCTTCGTCACGGGAAAAAGATTCAAGCTTACCTGTTAATACAAAAGTTTTTCCGTTAAATTCTTCTCTAACATTTACCACTTTCCTGCCAGAGCTGAAATTAAGGCCAGCTGCTCTTAACTTTTCAATAATAGTCCTGTTTTGAGACTGCATAAAAAATGTAGCAACACTTTGGGCAATTCTTGGACCAATTTCAAAAATCATGCTTAAGCTCTCAATATTTGCAGCCATCAGCTCATCCAGGCTGCCAAAATTTTTTGCCAGTACGTCAGCAATATGTTCGCCAACAAACCTGATTCCCATAGCAAACAACAGTCTTGAAAGAGGCTGGCTCTTGCTTCTGCTGATGGCACTCCTAAGATTGTTTGTAGATTTTTCCTTGAAATTTTCCAAGCCAAAAATATCATCATATTTTAAATAATAAATATCAGAAGGATCTTTAATTAAATTTTTTTGCAGAAGCTTTTCAACTATTGCGGGCCCGAGCCCCTCTATATCCATTCCTGATTTGGACGCAAAATGAACAATTGCCTCATATTGGACTGCCGGGCATGCAAGAGAAGTGCAGCGCCTTACTGATTCACCTTCCGGCCTTACTGCATCTGAACCGCACGCCGGGCATTTATCAGGCATTATAAACGGCTTCTCACTGCCATTTCTTTTTTCAATTATAACTTTTACAATCTCCGGAATGACATCTCCTGCTTTATGGACTAAAACCCAGTCGCCGACTCTGACATCTTTCTTTTTAATTTCATCTTCGTTATGAAGGGTCGCACTTGAAACAGTCGAGCCTGATATTACAACAGGTTCAAGAACTGCAACAGGAGTTAACGCACCCGTTCTCCCAACGCTTACTTTTATGTCTATAACTTTTGAAGTCTTTTCTTCAGGCGGGAACTTGAATGCAATAGCCCATCTCGGATTTCTGGTAGTCTGCCCTAACTTCTTCTGATAAGCAAGAGAGTTGACCTTGATTACAATTCCGTCAGTTTCATAGGAAAGTTCTTTCCTTTTATCTTTCCATCTTTCACAATAACTTTTTATTTCTTCAAACCCGGCAGCTTTCTTTATATTGGGATTGACCCTAAGTCCAATGTCTTTGAGATAATTTAATATTTCATAATGGCTGGCAATATCAAGCTGCGCATTTGTTGCCATGGCATAAATAAATATATTTAATTTCCTGCTTGAAGTTACCTTTGGGTCAATCTGCCTAAGCGAACCTGCGGCAGAATTCCTTGGATTTGCAAAAACAAAAAGCCCCTGCTCTTCCCTTTCCTCATTTATTCTTTTAAATTCTTCCTTTGAAAGATATGCTTCCCCTCTGACTTCCAGAGTTGAAGGAATTTTATAATTTGGATCAGATATTAATCTTAACGGAATTGTTTTTATAGTCTTAATATTAGAAGTGATGTCTTCTCCGACTTCCCCGTCTCCTCTTGTAGCACCTCTTGCAAGCTTCCCGTTTTCATAAAGAAGGGAAACGGCCAGCCCGTCTATTTTAAGCTCGCATACAAACTCTACTTCACCTTCACTTAAATTCAAATCCTTGTAAACCCTGTCAAGGAAGTCTTTAAGCTCGACATAATCAAATGCATCCTGAAGGCTTGTCATTTTTTCCGAATGCACAACTGTTGGAAAACCACCTTCAAGAGGTGCGCCTATCCTTTGAGTTGGCGAATCCGGCGTTACTATTTCAGGAAATTTTGCTTCAATGTCAAATAAATTCCGAAGTAATTTGTCATATTCAGCATCACTTATTACCGGGTTATCCTTGATATAATAATAATAGTTGTTCCTGTTAAGTTCATCTTTTAATTTTTCAGCAACCAGCCATGCATCGCCTTTATTTATTTTTGAGATATCAAGGTTTAATAAATATCCCGGTTTATCAGAAAAATCTATATTATTTTGTATATCGGATTTATTTTGATTATTGTCCAATTGTTTTTTATACCCTAAGTATTTCTACAGTTTTTTAAGATATTCTTTTTTAGAAATAATGTTAAAAGATATAACTTGCCCCAGACCACTTGCATATCTTTTTAAAATTTTTAAACTTGTTGTTACTTCACCACTTTCCAGCCTTGCCAGATGTGATTGCCGCAAATTTATTTGTTGCGCCACCTTTTAAACTATCCATATCAAAATAAGATTTCAACTTATGTCAAATTTTGAAAAGTCGTCAAGTCTATAATATGATAATTAGTTTTATAGCATATTTAATACTAACAAATTTTTACCCTGGTTTATCAATTAAATTTTCTAACTGTCAAGATATGAGTGGGCATAAAGTATCTTATTAGTAAGAATATTTTAAATTTTAAACCAGCTGTCATAAATCTTTGAGTAAGTCCCGTCATCTTTTAATTCTTTCATTATCTGATTTATTTTGTCTTTTAAAGGGCTGCCCTTTTTAAATACTATTGCATATTTTATAATTGACTGGGTTTTCTGAATAAATCTATATGTTTCAGGGTCTTCATTTAATATTTTTACTCCGATTGGTATTGAAATTAAAATTCCCTGTATTTCTTCTGCCTTTAACCCTTTTATTAATGTCACGACATCATCATAGCCGGTAACTGCATAATTAGATAAAAAATCAGGGTTTAAGTCTTCAATTTCACTTTTTAACATTCCGACCTTTTTACTAGTAAGATCTTCCTTTAACTTTATATCGCTTGTGCTTAAAGTAAGAGAAATAAATTCCAGCGTATAATAGGGATCAGAAAAATCAGCTAATTTTTGCCTGTCCGGCGTATTTGTAACCCCCGAAATAATGGCATCAATGTTAGCATCGTTTATCCTGTCAAATATTTCATTCCATGAAATCTGGTTGATTTTTAATTCCTTGCCCAGCCTTTTGGCAATTTCACCAGCGATATCTACATCAAAACCGGAAACCTTGTCTCCCATTAAAAAAGCAAAAGGCGGGAAGGTCGAATCTACTCCCACGTTAAAAAAATTACTGTATGCTGTATTTTCAGCCTCTGATGATAATGGGGTGGACTTAGAATTTGAAATATTTATCTTACTGCACCCCTGTATTAAAAAAGATAAAATAATGGAAATTAATACAAATACTACTACTGCTGTTTTTATAATTACAAACTTATTTTTGCTAATTGTTTTTAAATTTATTAATTTAATTTTACTACCTTTCTATCTTTAATATCTGGCATTACAAATCTTAAATAATCTTTTGATTGTCCAATTCCATCATGTTTATTTAAAAATTATTGTAAAATACTTAAATTATTTCTTCAGGGGAAGGAAATGAAACGCTTGTTGCAAAATGATCGCTGAACGAAGGGAATATGGTAAGTTCCAGGTAATTATCCATTTTCCCGATGTCTTCTGCAATTTTTCTTTGATCTTTTGAAATCAATGCCATTTTTGCACCTATGCTGGCAGCGTTTCCTACCTGGCTTATTTTCTTTAACGGCACATTTGGAAACATTCCTATATTAATAACATTCTTTGGATCTATGTATGAGCCAAACGCTCCTGCAATAATTATTTTGTCAATGTCCGTGAAATTGATTTTTGCATTTTCAAGAAGAATTTCAATACCGGCTCTCATTGCGCCCTTTGCAAGCTGGATTTCAACAATGTCTCTCTGGTTTATAGATATTACCTCATCACAGGAACATAATGATTTCTTAACCAGTTCCATATCTTTTTCAGAAGAGCCGTTTACGCCTTTTATGAAATCAGCTCCACAATTTTGATTTTGCTCCATTCTTTTTATATGAAAATCGGCAATCAGAACATACTGAAGGTTACCCATATTATCTTTACATATGCATCCGCTTTCCAGATTAAACTTCCCCCTCTTATTTATAATATTTGCTTTAAGCATCTCTGCAATGGCATCTAAGATGCCTGAACCGCAAATGCCGGCAGGCTCCTTGTCATCTATTGTCTGAATCTTAGGAATGCAGGTCTGTGGGTCTATTATCACTCTCTCTATTGCGCCGGGAGCCGCCCTCATTCCATAACGGATATGCGCACCTTCAAAAGCAGGGCCCGAAGCAGTAGAAACGCTGTAAAGTTTACCCCGGCTTATAAGGGCAATCTCTGTATTTGTTCCAATATCTATACCTATGCAATTGCCTTCCATGTTATATAAGCTTGTGGAAAGAATCATTGCTAAATGGTCAGAACCTATAAACCCGGCAACTACCGGCATAAGATAAATATAACCCCCTGAAGCAATGTTTATCCCGACTTCCCTTGCCTTCAAATCCAGACAGTCACTTGTTAAAGCAGGGAAAGGTGACAAGCCCAGCTGCCTTACCGGAAGCCCCAAAAATAAATGGTGCATTGCCGTATTGCCAACTAGCGTCATCTCAAGTATTTCACTTGTTTTAAGAGCGTTTGAGTCGCATAAATCTTTAACAGCTCCATTGATGGCATCAAGGACAACCTGCTGAATCTGGCTTAACTTTGAGCTGCCTTCAGATGCAAAGTCTATCCTGCTCATTACGTCTTCACCGAAACTAATTTGAGGGTTCATGACTCCTTTTTTATCAATTGTCTTTCCGGTTGACAGATCGACAAGCAGTGCAGCGATCTTTGTCGTTCCTAAATCCACGGCTATCCCAAAATTTCTGGCAGTTCTGTCTTTACCTTCTATTAATATGATTTCACCGTTTCTCTCTGAAACAGTAATTTCCCAGCCATTTTCGCGAAGTATTTGAGGCATTTCACCCAATACATGGAAGTCAATCCTGTTTATATCTATGCTGTGGGTATTTTTTAATGCGTCTTTTATCCTGTTAAAATCAGCTTTAACATCTTTTAGGGTTGCGCGCTCAAGTTTTATATAATATTTTTTTACTGTCGGATCAACCTTTATATCTCTTTCCTGTCCGACAACCTGAAGCTTCTGCTCTTCGCTTAAGGAAGATGCAGGAATATATATGCTTGTATCTTCGGTAAAATCATGCTGGCATGCAAGCCTTACTCCATGTGCAATTTCTTCTTTTGAAAGCATCTTGAGCTCCTGCTCTGTCGGTTCCTTTATGCTGCCATTCATGAACATTATTCTGTCCTTGCCGCATGTACCTTTACCCCGGCAGACTGATTTGATTTCTATGCCGGCATCCTGGATGGATTTCAGGCAATTGGCAGGACTCCCAGAAAAAAACCTTATTCCTATAGGCTCGACTTCTATTTTAATTTTATTTTTTGACATTCTTCTCTATTTCTTCTTTAATGAATTTTTCGAAATCTGCGCCGGTTTTCATTAAATTTGCTAATTCTCCGTCTTTGTTTGATGGTTTTATTTTTCCAATCCATCCTTCGTTGTAGCATGATTCATTAATGAGCTCCGGAGAATCGTCCAGATCGTTGTTTAATTCAATGACTTCTCCTGAAAATGGAGCAAAAACCCTGCCGACCCATTTGCCTGATTCAAGGCTTGATATTGATTTGCCCTGTTCAACCTTTGCACCTTTCATAGGAAGCTCAATATATACTATTTCTCCTGACATTTTCTGAAAATAGTCCGTAGCTCCAAATAATATATTGCCATCCTCTAAAATTTTTGCCCAGAAATGATTTTTTTCATAATACAAATCGTCCGGAAATTCATAGTTTTCAATATTCATTAATTAAACCTCCTGTTTTACAGTTTAAGTTTTTATTTAATAACCCAGTCATAAAAAAATATTTTTATAATTTTAACTTAATTAGTCCATAATATATACAAAATCAATTAAGAATTTAAGCTTTAAACATGACAAAATTTATTTTTTAAAGCTTCTCGCTCTGAATGCTTTGCAAAACAAGTTCAGGAAGATCTATTACCTTAACTTTGGCATTAGTTTCTTTTTTCTTCTTTTTAAGAGAAGCGTCTATTGTCCTGTTGCACTGCTGGCATGAAGTTACTACAATATCTGCACCTGTTTCTATTATTTCATCTGCTTTTGCAAGCGCAATTTTTGATGCAAGCGCCTGATTGACTGATTCAAGGTTCCCTCCCCCGCCGCAGCAGTTTGCTAGTTTTCTGTTTGCAGCCATATCAATAAAATCAATTCCCGGAATGCTCTTTATTACATCTCTTGGCTCCGCGTAAATTCCTGAATTTCTTCCCAGATCACAAGGGTCATGATATGTAATTTTGCCGGAAAGAGGACCCAATTTTATTTTTCCTTCTTTTATAAGCCTTAACAGATATTGTGAAATATGAAGTATCTCAAAATCAACCTTTTCACTTAAGTATTTTGGATATTCATGCTTCCATGTGTGATAGCAGGAAGGACACGATAAAACAAGAAGCTTTGCACCTTTTGATTTAACCGCGTCTATATTGTGCTTTGCCAGGTCCCCAACTACATCCTTTATACCTGAATTTATAAGAGGAAAACCGCAGCACCATTCTTCCTCTCCAAGTAAAGTATAGTCAACTTTTGCGCTGTCAAAATCCTGAACAATTGAACGCGGTATCCCAAATGATCTTGGAGAAAAAGAGGAAACGCACCCTACAAAATAAACTACTTCTGCTTTCGCTTTAACATATTTTTCCGGTTCGCCTTCCGGCAGCTGCGCTGCCCAGTCAAGCCTGCCGGTATTGCTGTCAAAAGTTACATTGTAAGCTTTTTTTATTCTCTCCTTTAATATATCAAGAACCTGGGGATATTTATGAGCATCAATTAAGTCTGACTTGGCTGTGCTGATCATCTCATCAAGCTTAACTCCGCTTGGACATTCGCTCGTGCATATATTGCAGGCTGTGCATGTAAAAAGCTTTTCGGAAATCTTATCACTATATTCAATCTTTCCTTTGCTGATTGCCTCAAGTAAGCTCATTTTCCCTCTCGGGGCAAGGCTTTCATCTAAAGTCTGCTTGTAAATCGGGCAGTAAGCAAGGCAGGTTCCGCACCTGCTGCAGCTGTAAAGTTCATCGCCCTTTTCAAGTATGGCAAATTTTTCCTTTTTATTTTTTATTTTAACTTCTGATTCCAAAGTTTTTCCTTTTTTAAAATTTATTTTAAATTTTCCTGATCTGTTTCTTAAACATTAAAACTTTTACTTAAGCATCCCAGGTGCATTTCATTTTCCCGGGATTTAATATATTGTTCGGGTCAAAAGAATTCTTAATTTTTTTCATCAGATCATAAACAGGCTTACTGATCTCAAGCTTCAGATATTGGGCTTTGGTAATCCCGATGCCGTGTTCTCCTGAAAGTGTGCCTCCAAGGGCAATAGTAACTTTAAAAATTTCTTCAATTACCCTTTCAGTTTTTTTGGATTGTTCAGGAATCCTTAAATCTGTAAGGATTGTAGGATGCAGATTGCCGTCACCTGCATGGCCGAATGTTCCTATCAGCATTCCGTATTTCTTTGCAATTTCATTTACTGCTTCTACCAGTTCAACTATCCTGCTTCTCGGGACAGTTGCATCTTCAAGTATAGTGGAAGGCCTGATTCTTGAAAGCGAGGAAAGGGCTGCTCTTCTTGCCGACCAGAGTTCATCTCTTTCCTGTGCACTTTTTGCCTGCCTTACTGAAAGGGCGCTATTTGACCGGCATACCTTCATTACAATGCCAGCTTCTATTTCAACTGCGCCTTTTTGTCCGTCAACCTCTATTAAAAGCATTGCTCCTACCGTTCTGTCGAGGCCAATCTTTAAGAAATCTTCAATTGCATTAATGGTCACTTTATCTACTATTTCAAGTGTTGCAGTTATAACTCCTTCGGCCACTATGTCACGCACTGTTTTTGCTGCATCAGTCATGTTTTTAAAAAATGCAAGGATGCTGGCTCTGTCAGCAGGAACAGGAAGAAGCCCGAGAGTTGCTTTGGTAATTATTCCAAGTGTCCCTTCAGAACCGCACATCAAATCTACCAGGTTGTATCCGGTGACTGCTTTTACAGTATTTGTACCCATATTTACTATTTCACCGGTTGGAAGAACTACTTCAATAGAATTTATATAGTCTTTTGTAACTCCATACTTTAATCCCCTTAAGCCTCCGGCATTTTCGGCAATATTTCCCCCTATTGTTGAGCTTTTCATACTGCCCGGATCTGGCGGGTAAAACAGTTTTAAGTGCTCAACAGCTTTACTGACATTTTCAGTTATGACTCCTGCTTCCACTGTTGCCAGCAAATCTATGGGATTTATGTCAATTATTTTATTCATAGCAACCATTACAAGGCTGATGCCGCCTTCAACTGCAAGACAGCCTCCGCTTAATCCTGTTGCCGCACCTCTCGGGGTTACCGGAATTGTGTATTCATTTGCCAGTTTCATTATCCGGCTTATCTGTTCTGCGGTTTTAACTTTAACAACAACATCGGGCATATATTCCAGCCTTGTAGAGTCATAGCTGTAAGTTAATCTTTCTTCAAAAGAAGTAATAACATTTTCAGGATTAACTATTTGTTCAAGTTCGGCGGTGTAATTCTTATCCATTTGTTATTATCAGGTCCTTTACAATAATTTTTATAAAAAAATATTTAAAATTATTATCTATTCCTGGGCAAATTGCAATAATAGGCGCTTACAATAAATTTTAAGAAAGGCTAATTTAAAAAATAGTCTGATTTTGCCTTAAATTAAATAATATTAAAAAGATACGAAATACCGGTTTTAAAAATTATCACTAAATCACCGGTATGGTATATGGCCCTTCTGGAATAACATTAATAGTTGCATTATTGCCATACTTTTTTAAGCCGGCATTTACTGCTTCTTCAATTGAATTTACAATTTTTATTGTTGAATAAGGTATTTTATACTGACTTGCCAACATGCAAGGACTATATAAATTAATTTCAGCTTTTCTTCTTGCCTTTACCAATTCTTCTAATTCCCACTGATCTATTTCAAAATAATTAGGGTTTTTTATCTTATTAATAAATACTTCTAAATCAACTTCCTGTGTTATCAGATCAATAAATTCCTTGCTTCCTATTTCCTCATTGCATTCTGAAGCTATTATTATCATCCCATCGTTTTTTACAGCAGGAAGTGAACAAACCATGCCTTTTACAGCCTGATACAACGTTGCATCCAGTGGAAGTCCTCCTCCTGAAGTTATAACAATATCAGCTTCCCCTTTTATCATGGCGCGGCTTGAATTGCTGCAAAATAAGGCTCCTTTATTAAATGCTTCTTCCAAATCTCCGCTAAAAACTCCTGTAACGTCTCTGTTCTTGTTAATTGTAACGTTGACAATAAAATCAACGCCCGCTTTTTTGGCAATTTCAGTTGATTCCAGATGAAAAGGATTATTCTCAAGATTAGCGTTGGAAGCGTAATGGGATTCAAGAATTTCAGGACCGTGAAAATGCTTGAACATATCCAGATAGCTTATGCCAGGGCATATAGCTTTTCTTCCACCCGAAAAACCTGCCATGAAATGCGGTTCAATAAGGCCTGTAAGTATTCTGAAATCACATTCAAGATAAGCTTTGTCAATAATTATAGGGGTACCTTTTTTTGTTTTACCTATATATTCGCAGGTTTCTCTTTCCCTTGCATAATGGTTGACAATCCTGTAGTTTTCCTTGACGGATGTGCCAACAAGACTTTCAAGCTCTTCATTAAGGTTTGGCCTGTGAAGACCTGTTGCAATCAGTATCGTAATCTGTTCTTTTTTTATGCCATAATTTTCAAGCTCTCCCAGCAGAACTTCGAGGATTAATTTTGTTGGAACAGCTCTTGTAGAGTCAGAAATCACTATGCATATTTTTTGTCTGCCTTTTACTTTTTCTTTAAGAGCAATGCTGCCTGTCGGATTACTAAAGCTTTCTATTAAAGCTTTTTTTGTGTCTGCTATCGGGGTTGCGCCTTTGCTTTCAATTATTTCAAGCAAATTTCTCTCATTTATTTCAAATTCCAGACCAACATTACCATAGCTTAATTTTATTTTCATTTTTTTCCTTAAACCTGATATTTTATGAATTTAATTATTAAATTATAAAAACTTACACTATTTTATTTTTTTTGTCATTCTTTGACAAGAATAAAATAGGTTAAGAAATGTGGAAAATAAACAATTATCTTTAAAAAATTATGGAACTTGCGTAAAGGAATTTGCATAAATAAAATATAGTAATCAACTTAATTTTTTATTTAAAAAAATGCATGTTTTTGCTTAACTGTAACTTTTAGATAACTGCCCGGTACAGGCTTGGATGCGGTGAAGCAATGATCTGATAGTCAACAAGAAAATCTTTTTCCTGCGCATATTTTATTCCAGCCATTACTGATTCTTTTACCGAAGATATATCTCCGTTAATAATGCAGAAATTTTTACCGCCCAATGCTCTGGCAATCCTTATTTCAACCAAATCAACATCCGAAGCTTTTACAGCCATATCGGCGGCAACAATAATAGAAGGAGAAGTTAATGTTTCAATAACGCCGATAGCCTTAAATTCCTCTATAATGGTAGTTTGAGTCATTGCAGATATTACCTGCGGATACACATTTGCAATGGTTACTGCATCTACTATGAATTTTTCGCTTTCATATAATATGGTATTAAATGAATTCTGCACTTCACTTGCCCCGCCTGAAAAAAGAATATAATATTTTCCAGGGCAAATGCTTTTTGCATCAACAATATTTACTTCAGAAGCTTTAACAATAATATCTACAGCAGCTATTCCAACTGCTATGCTTCGAAATTCTACTATGCCTATTGCTTTTTCCATTAACTTGTTACCTTCAATAAAAAATTATTTTTGGCCCAATATACAGATCAAGACTTGTTTAGCCTTCAAATGGCGCACTGCATTAATCAATAAATTGCTCTTGACAGTTTGTGCGTCACATTTTTAAAATATTTTGCGCTTATTTCTTTTCGGCTTTTTTTTCTTCAGTGCCTGCTGCTTTTGCCGGAGCTGGTGCAGCCTTTGCTGCGTTTACAGGTTTCGGAGTTCTTGCTTTAGGTATTGTCCCTCTGCCTGATCTTACACATTTTCCGGAAATTATCTTGTCAAGCTCCTGATGCGGTCTTGGGATAATATCTGTAGCCAGCACTTCAGAAACTCTTTTTGCAGCAATTGTTCCGGCTTCAACTGCTGATTTAACTGCAGCAACTTCGCCCTGGCATATAACTGTAACAATTCCGCTTCCAATATAAGCTTTGGATATCATAACAACATCTGCTGATTTTACCATGGCATCAGATGCTTCAACTGCGCCAACAAGCCCTTTAGTCTCAATTAATCCGATTGCTTCACTATTCATTTATTTTATTCTCCTTTTAGAAATAAAAGATTATTTTACTTATGTTTAAAATTCTTTTAAAAATTACTTATTTTACAAAGTTCATTGAACCGTAAATTGAAAGCCTTCTTTGTCTTGTAAATGACCTTGGTGTAGTGCAGCCTTCTCCTGTTGCCCCTGCAATTGTCCATGACGTACCGCCGTTGTGCAAATCTCCGCCGGACCTTTGAGAGGAACCGTTTACCTGTACCGTTGTTGTATTAACTTCCTGCGCATAGTATGTAATTCTTTCAATATTTGTTGAATGGATAACTGCAGTATGTTTAAAGTTGTGTTCTACCCTGCAAGCAATTCTTACGCCTTCTTCAAAGGTATTGACTATTACCATTGGAAGAATAGGCATAAGCTGCTCGTGCTGAACCAGAGGATGCGTTTCATCATTTGCAACAAAAACTGCAAGCCTTAAATCATCTCTGGCATTAATACCTGCCTGCTTCAAAATAATCGCACAATTTTTTCCCATAAGTTTCTTGTCGATTTCACCATTTTTAACAACAAGATTTGTAACTCTTTGAGCCTCTTCGGCATTTAATACAAGACAATTGTTTTTGCCGAATTCACTTAACAGTTTATCTGCAACAGATCTCATGCAGATAAGCACTTTTTCTTCATTACAAAGTATGTTGTTGTCAAAAGAAGAGCCGGCAACTATTTCCCTTGCAGCTCTGGCAATATCTGCAGTGTCATCAACAAAAACC
>JAPLCN010000168.1 GCA_026392215.1 Actinomycetota bacterium
TTTTTTTCCAATCATGAGTATCAACGTCCCAGAGAACAAGTTTATAATCATGGATTTTAAGATATTTTTTTAACCAGGGAGTAACAATGCCCCACGGCGGTCTAAAATAATTTGAGTTTTTACCGGTTATTTCTTGAATAATCTTTTTAGTCTTTTCTATTTCCTTAGGCAACAAACCTGCATAAGTTAAAAATCTTGAGTGGGAATAAGTATGGTTTGCAATTATATGGCCCTCTTTTATAATTTTTTTAGTAACCTGCATATAATATTCAGCATTTTTGCCACAAACAAAAAAAGAAGCCCTGACATGAAACTTTTTTAAAATATCTAAAATTTGGGAAGTGCAGGGCTCATTTGGCCCATCATCAAAAGTTAAAAAAACATTCTTTAAAACAGGCTTTTCATTCTTCATATTCTAAAATTTCTTTGAACTATTTATTTTAAATTTTATTTTTTCTGTATCTACTAAAAATTTCTCTAATTTTTGGCTTTCTTCTTTTAATTCATTTTTACTAATAATTATATTTTTTTTAGCTACTTTTACATATTTTGCCTCAGCAATCAAAGGGTTGGCAAAATAAAATAAAGAAAACAGTAAAATTACTGATAAAAACAGAGGAATAAAAGCTAATTTATTAAATAAAGATTTCTCAACACGAACTTTAGGTAATTTGACAAATTTTTCTTTTTTAAAAAGCATTCTTACAATTCCATTTGGCACATAAGTTGCCCAACCACAAAATAAACCATTTTTAAACCGTCGGCCTGATGTCTGAACCAAAAAATCAGGATCCAGCTTAACTCTGCCAATTTCCTTAAGCCTTTGAGAAATATTGGCATCTTCGCCAAGTTTCAGTTCGGTTTTAAAACCTCCAACTCTTAAAAACGCATCCATTCTTATCGCAAGATTAGCTCCCGGCAAACTCCACCCACCAGAAAAAAATTTATCTAAAAGCCAAACCGGATAAGATAGATAAGAAACTGCAATCCTTGCCGTAATTGCACCAGAATAAAGGGTATAAAGTCCACCGAAGGCAACTAAATTTTTATCTTTTTTAAATTCTTCAACAATTCTTGAAAGCCAGCTTGAAGGTAAAATTGTATCAGCATCAGTTGTGGCAACAATTTCTCCCTTTGCCTCCATAAATCCTTTTTGTCTGGCAAATCCTACTCCCTGCGATGGCTCAAAAATAACCTTAGCTCCAAAACTTTTAGCAATTTTTGAGGTGTCATCAGTAGAATTATTATCCACGACAATTAATTCGAAATTTTTATAGTCCTGAACTAAAACACTTTGCAGAGTTTTCATTATGAATTTTTCCTCATTAAAAGCTGGAATTACTATCGAAACTAAAGGGCTTTGAGAGTTTTTATGGGACTTTTGAGGAATGATTACACGAAATAATTCTTGCTTTTTTTCTGGCAACAATAACAATAACTGAAAAATACTAAACAGGATAACAATTGCAAAAAAATTATTAATTGCCCAATAATTAAATTGGAATCTTGACCAGTAAAGAAATTCATCAAATACAAGTCCCAGCCCAAGGCCAAAAAATAATAATGGGACGAATCTTTTTCTTCCAGTTGTAAAATAATATATGATTACAGAAATTAAAAGAAAGGCAAAACCTATGAAAAAATGATAGATATGAATCCCTTTAATAATAATCTGAGTAGCTTTGTTTTCCCTTAAATTTTCAAAAATAAAACTACGGACAATGATAATAATTGCCCAGAAAGATATAAAAATTAATACTAATTTTTCTTTAAAATTTTTTCGCATAATTCTTTTAAATTATATCACATTACTTTTTTAGCTTAAAATAGGAAAAAATTCCTATGGGTAATGGCAGCCAAAAAGAGAAAAGACGAAATAAAAGAGAGGAAAATAAAGCAATATGCACAGGAAATCCCAATCCTATAAATATTAGTGTTAAAGACGCTTCCATAACACCCGGCGTTTCTGCCAGAAGAGTAAAAATTGGCAAAACTGTACCGATTGTAAAACCAAAAACTAAAAGAGCCAGATTCGGCCGAAATCCGAAAACTAAAAAGGAAAAATAAAGGGTAGAAACATCCCCTACATAAAATAAAATAGCAGCCAACAAAGCTTGAGGAATTTTTGTTTTGTTAGTTAATAAAAGATCAAAACTTGTATAAAAATCAGAAACAAAAATTTTTGGTTTTTCAGGATTAATTATTTCTTTTTTATTAAAAAATTTTCCTGCTTTGTTAATTATTCTTACAAAAAAATTTAAAAGAGAAAGAAAAAATTTCCCCCGAGCTTTAAATAAAAAGCAGGCTAGAATAAAAAGAAAAATAACTAAAATCAGAACCATAAGAATGCTTTTTTGGGGAATAAAATGCAGAAAAGATTTTGGTAAAAAAAACAGACTTAATAAAAAAAATAAAAAATAACTAAAACAGGTAAAAATAGTCCAACTGGTAATTAAAAATAAAATTGCTCCGGAAGATACTTTTAATTTTCTATAAAAAAAATAAGTTATTACCGAACCTCCTATTAAGGGAATAAACTGCCCGCCAATAACGTCCAAAACAGCGACTTTGAGAGTATCTTTGAGCTTCAGATTAAAACCAGCAATTTTTAGAAGAATTTTAGAAAGCCAACCATCACCAAAATAGCAAATACCCTGAAATATGATCAAAAATAATAAAAAAGTTTTATTTGCCTCTTTCAGAAGGAGAGGGATATCATGATAAGAAACCTTAAATTTTGGATAAATAATGAAAAAGGCAGTAGCTATTAGAATAAAGCCTAAAAAATATTTAAAATAGCGCCTGTATTTTTGTATAAAAATTTTTAAACTCATATACTAACTCACAGTTTCCCCATTATTAAATCCGGCTTGAATAAATAATTTGATAAACAACGCTAATCTAAATAATTTAATCTTACAATTTTGTTTACTAATTTATTTAGGAAAGCTATTTTAAGAAATTAAGCCTTTTAAAATATAATATTATTATTTTTTTCAAGCACTATTAGTTTTTGATTTTATTATAATCAGGCAAAAATAATCAATTTATATTAATTATTTGCTGGTAAACATTTCACTAAAGTTTAAATAATTATAAAATTTTGATCTTATAAAATTGATTAATTTACAAAAAAACTTAAATTAATCACCAGAAACTAATTGGTTATAGACAAAGGAAATATTTTATCCCTTTGTCTATTGTAATTAGCCTTTAATTGTTATCTTAACAACATCTTTTACCCATGATTTTGCTGATTGACTTTTAATGACAAGCTGAACAAAGCCATCAGCTTTACTAAGAGCTTGCCCGTCTAATTTTAGACCAAGTATTGTGCTAGGATCACTAACAGTTGCCATATCCAGATCTGCTATGGAACCATCTGAAACTTCTACTTTTACACCATCGTAGTCATTGGCACCATAGAAATCCAGGATGGCTTTTAATGGAATCCCTGTCCATTTTTGTTCAACTGCAGTACCATCTTTTTTCTTGTTAGTTGCAGTTACCATTACTGTTGACATTACATTTTAGCTGCATCTGCATCTGTAAAATTGACATCCTTGCCATTTATTCCGGAGATCGTGATAGTCCAGCCTGCTGAAGCTGATTCATTAGCCTTAGTTGTTGTTTCAGCTGCTGTGGTCGTGGTTTCAGCTGCTGTAGTTGTCACCGATGTGGTTTCTACTGTTGTGCCGGTCTCTGCAGTTTTGATTGTGACATCAGTGTCAGTTTCCGATTTGACAACGGTTGTCTTACAGCCAACAAAAATTACTGTTACCATAAGCAAACCTATAAATATAACAATAAGTTTTTTCATTTTTTTATTCTTCTCTTTTAATGATTTTTTAATATTTTGTTAAAATTTTATGTTATTCCCGGAGTATGAATATCTGATGAAAAGTAGATAAAAAAATTTATTAAAAGATTCAAGGAATTTGGATATTTACTTCAAATATATATAATATTATTTTAATAAAACAAATTTAATCTTAAAAATTCAATTCTTGAATAAGAATATCTACATTTAATTTTAAGATCCCGATTTCTGTATTTC
>JAPLCN010000184.1 GCA_026392215.1 Actinomycetota bacterium
ATAATTATGACCCCGAGTATTGCTAATAATAATTTAGTAGTCCTGATAATTTGAGCCGCCATATTTTTTAATAAAAATTGTATTTCATAAAGATTTTTACAATTACATAAATACAAAATAATATTTCGAAAACTGCCATCACAAAATTTAAAATATTATCAAAAGTATCTGTTTTTTCCTTAAAATATTCAACAGGGCTTTTAAAAAATAACCGTAATTTTGGGAAAAATCTAACTAATGCGTATAAATTATAGCCTGTAAGTACTGAAGCACCTATAATCAGGACATAGTCTTTTATAACATAAACAGCAAAAGCAAAATACGCTATTTCAATCAGACTTAAGATAACAATTATTAGTACCGGAAATAATAAATTAAAAGAAACCCCTTCAGTTTTTTCATCTGAAGAGGAAATACCTTCAACTTTTTTTATATTTCCTATTAGTGTCTCTTCATTATTTGTCTTAATAATAGCTCTTAAACTAAAAACATGAAGAGTTATCAAAATTAAAGAAAAAATTAATAAACCTGTCATTTTTTTAACTATATCTTTATTATAAAAATGAATACATAATCAGGAGACTACGTGGAACTTGTATTTTCAGATGGCTTGCTTTCCGGTTTGTTTTCCTTTTTGTCAGTTTCTTCTTTTTTTTTTTTTTTTTCAGTATCTTTATTTGCAGTATTATCAGAAGCTACCCTGGAGTTTTTTGATCCGTAGTCGGTTGAATAAAAGCCTTTACCCTTAAAAACAATTCCGACAGGAGAAAAAATTCTTAAAGCTTCGGTGCTGCAGTCTGTACAAAAAACTTTATTCTGGCTTCCTGATTTTTCATTTTTTTTGAAAATTTTTCCGCAATTATTGCACTTATAACTATAAATTGGCATTATTTAAAAATTCCTCCTTAAAATATTTAAAAAATATATATTATTAAACAAGTTAAGTCAAATTAAAACGAATACAATAATTAATAATTTTTAGATTTTTAATTGCTTTAAAAAGCATTTTAAAATAATCTTATTTTCAATTTCAAAAAATAATAGATTTTTATCAGATAAAACTTATTTTTTATAAAAGTGAACATAAGAATAATAACAGTTTTAATAATTCTGACTTTAATATTTATTGCAATATTTTTTTATTTTAATAATCAGGATTCAAGTATTGCCAGCATAATAATCACCCAGGATTCTTTAATTTCAGCCCGGGATACAAAAGTATTTACAGATAAAACTAAAGAAATTTTTATATTAATAAAATTAAGTAAAGTTAAAAAAAGTGAAAATATTAAAATATTCTGGTATAAGAAATCAGGAAACGATTTAGTATTAATTCAGGAAAATAATGTTATGACGGATAATGAAGGTTCAGGCTACGTAAGATTATCACTTATCAGTAAAAATAGCTTATATGAAAGCGGCAAGTACAGCGTCAATATTGTTTTTAATGGAAAAGCAGAAAAACCTAAAGACTTTACTATAAACTAAAATTTTGTTTTCCATATCATTTTTGTTAACAAAACTCATGTTTTTTAATACATGTTTAGATAAAGAATGCTAAAGTCAGAGCAATAAGGATAACATTTAAAAAATAAATTTTTAAATGTTATCCTTACTTCGTTAAAGAACCGGATAAGCTTTCAATATTTACATCTGCTTAAGCAATCTTCTTAAAAAATCCGATTTTTAAGTAAATTATTGAGGCTTATGAGTGGAGAATTCTTTCTTTACCCGCTGAAACATTAAATCCATAACTTCATTTATCGTATTATCGAGATTATTATTATCAATTATTTTTACCTTATTCTTTTCTGCAAGTTCTCTTATATATCCCTGAATAAGCCTTATATTTTTTAAATACCTTAAATATTTTTGCATCGGCCTTGAGCCCTGGGTTTCATAAGTCCTTTTAATGAAATGCTCTCTGTGGATATTTTCATCTTTTACTATAATAACAAAATTTTCTATCAGAGCTTTATCATAGAATTCTTTAATTTTAAAAAACCCCGGGACAATGTGAGCTCCTTCCACAATTGTATCAATTTTTTCTTCAACGCTTCTTTTGATAATTGCTTCAATGCCTACATTTACTGCCATAACCTGTTCTCTGAATCCGAGTAGCACAGGATCTACACCGGTTGGAACAAGAGAAAGATATTTATAGGCATTATAGGAAGAACCCTGAAGAGGTCTTATCAGTTTATCAGATATTGAAATTCTCATTATTTCTCTGATGGCATCAGTTGAAACTACTCTGGAAATGTTAAGCCTGTTTGAAATCATTGTTGCAACAGTTGACTTTCCCGCCCCGGTTGAACCTCCAATCAAAATAATTATTGGTTTTTTAAGCTTTCCCACGGATTGCCATAATAAATATTTTTCTGCAAACTCAAGACTTACTTCATCTTTAATAAATCTGAACACAAGAGTTCTTAATTCCTCAAGCGGAATAAATGTAACTTTATTTTTAAACAGATATTCCTGTATATCCATGGCAATCTTATGCGAGACAATTATATCAAGCCCGGTTATTGCTATTGAATTAGCTAATATTCCCTTTGAAAAAGGAAGACCGCCTTTTTTTCTGTCTGATATAACAATCATGTTAAATTCAGGATTTTTATCCGGCATAATGTTTCCTAAAGCATCCCTTGTTTGGTTTTTATTATTTTATTATATACATCCTTTAAATTTTTACTGAGAATTTTATCGTTATTAAGAATCCTGGGTATATTGTTCATATATATTACTTCTTTGCCGGATTTTATTGCAAAATCAGTCACCACATCTACTGAAGCAGCTTTTAATTCGGTTAAAACAGTGTCGAAATTTTTAAAAGACTTTAGATCCTTTTTTAATAAGGGTCGATTCGATAAATTAAAAGTCACTCCGATTACAGTACAATGAAAATTTTCTTCAATATATCTTTTTATTTTATCTTCAATGATACTTTTTGCTGTCATCGCTATTATGATTTTTTTGTTTTCAATGCTGCCAATAGGCTGCGGCCTGAATATAGATTTATAAATCCTGGCACCTGGATTGATTAATTTTATATTGTCTTCAAGGTTTTTTACTTTTTTACTGTCTGCAACAGGTTTTTCACAATTTGTTAATATTATAATCTCTGAAATTAAAATCCTGTATACTCCAAGATATCCGACTATATCATTCCAATCCTGGCTGGCGCTTATGACACAAATGTTCGCATCAGCTTTTGCATCGGGCAGTGATGCTCCGCTTCCTTCAAGGATTATTAAATCAGGATTTAAAGAATCAGCAAGTTTTGTTCCTTCTACAACGTTTGATAAAAATACTTTTCCTCCAAATCCGCCTCCGCATCTTCTGCATCCGATAGTTGTTACCTTGCTCATCAAAGCATCTTCAATATAATCAGAAGAAGCATGAAGGCCCCTGTTGCTAAGAGATAACAGGTACTCAGGAGTAATATCTATTTCTTCACCTTTTAATAATTGAGGTTCTCTGGGGCCTCCTCTGCCCATTGCTACTACCAGAACTTCCAAACCGCTATTTTTAAAAATATTGATGATATATGAGCTGATTGCAGTCTTGCCAATTCTTTTGCCAGTGCCAATTATTGAGATAGAAGGATTTATAGTCCGATATAAACTTTCTTCATATTTAAATAAAAAATCTGGCCCCATATAGCTAGCCTTTTTATAAAAACAAAAAGATGCTATTTTCATTCTAACCAGGTGGTTGACCACAGGCTCATCACTTAAGTCATAAACAACATCAGGTTTGAAATACTCTAAAGCAGCCAGGAAATCTTTCTGAAAATCCTTAATTGCATAAACCTCATCATTAAAAAAATCATTAAAATTACCGGATGTGATTTTTTCCGTTCCTCCCAGGAAAATAATCCCGCAAAATTTGCCATCAAACTCATTTTTTAAAACATTTATGGCATCTAATGTTATTTGAGGATAATGTTCACCGTCTATTATTGCTATAAGCCTTTTAAAATTATTGCTTTGATTCTTTAGCAAATTTAGCATTTAATCTTTCCTTTACAGGGCTTCTTTTAATGCCTTCTATTTTCTCAATCTTATCAAAAGGAAATCTCCTGAAAATATCAATCTTGTCATCATATATATATATAATATTATAATTAGGCTCAATCTTTCCTCTTAGCCTTAAGCAGGATACCGTGCCGGCTGTAATCATTAAAAGGTCTTCTATCCTCCAAATATAAGGAACATGCTTATGCCCGCAAAGAACTAAGTCTACATTTGAATCTACCAGTACTTCAAGAACATCTCCTGCATCGTTTAATATATTCCTTTCTCTTCCGGTATTGGGGACCGGCAATAAGTGATGGTGCATGGTAAATATTTTAAAAGTCCCGTCCTCAGGAACATTTGAAAATTCGTTTTTAATCCACTTGTAATACTCTCTGCCGATTTGTCCGTTATCCAAATCCGGCTCGCTTGAATCTGCAGCTAAAATTTTTATTTTGTTATAATCAAAAGATCTATATCTTTCTCCGTAAATATCTTCAAAATGCACATATCCAACATTTCTTGAGTCGTGATTTCCGGGTTGAACGATCAGGTTTTTACACTTGATGGGTGAAAGATAGTTTTTTACCGTATCATATTCTCTTCTAAATCCGTTTGCAGTCAAATCTCCGGTAATAATTACAATATCAGGGTTTAGTTCATTTATTTCATCAATAGCCCTTGTGAGCAAACTGGGCACAAAATGAACCTCGCCAACATGAATATCTGAAATCTGAACTATAATTACCGGTTTTTTATTTTCAGCCATAAAATCCCCTTCCAGATTCTTGCCAAAAGCATATATATAATCAAATTTTAATTAATTTTAACTTATTTACAACATCACTGTAAATTTTTTCCCCTCTTAAAATCTTAGCACATGAATTAAAAAGATTATCATTGTTTTTAATCATTTTATAATAAAAAAACGGTGCTGAAAAAAATATTTTTGAAATAAGGAGAGAATATTTAATATTTTTATAAATTTCATTATTTGTTCTTTCATAATAATCAGAAAAGTTAAAAATTGAATCTGAAAATGCATGCACTATACTTTCAAATGCAATATGCGAACTTAATAAAGCATTATATAAGCCCTCACCGGTAAAACCATCGCCAAATCCTGCGGCATCTCCTACTGAAAGTACTCTGTGATCACATAAAAATGTTTTATCCGATCTTACATTAATAAAATGAGCATTTATTTTGCTTTTTATTTTTGATTTGCCCACACCATTTACCTGTGCCATAGATAAAAAATGGACATTTTCTTTTATTTTTTTATTTATTAATTTATTCTGAAAAAAATTTTGTTTTCCCAGAACATCCGGATAATTTTGCAGAAACCATAATAAATATTTTTTAATATTTAAAGCATCCTTTACCGGACCGCCATCCCCTATTGACAGATGATCATTTTTAGGAAAAATCCATAAGTATCCTTTTTTAATTCCTCCAAAATCAAGAACAATGCTGTCACCAGCTGATGGATAAGAGCTAAGATCATTTAAAGATATTTCAGTTTCATACCCTATAATTTTGTGTATTTTTTTATCCTTATTTAATTTTTTATAAATAATGCTCCCTGCTCCGTCAGCTCCGACCAGGATTTTAGAAAAGTAAACATTTTTTTCGGTATGAACTTTTACCTCATCATTATTAATCTCAAAATCCCTGACTTTTTCATTAAAATTTATACTGCAGCCTGAACTTAACGCTTTTTTTGACATAAAATCATCTAATTTTATTCTATCAAGGGTATAAATTAAGGGTTCAGGATATTTTTTATAAAATATATCTTTAAGTTTTCTTGAAAAATAAATTCCATATATTTCTTTTTCTATTACTTCTGTTATATCAAACGGCAGCAACTGGAGAGCTTTCCATTGTATTCCGCCTGCACAAACTTTGTATCTCGGAAATTTTTCTTTTTCTAAAATTAAAGTATTGATATTTTTTTTTGATAAAAAATATCCAAGAAGGCTTCCGGAAGGCCCGGCACCTGATATTATTACATCGTAGATTTTTTTCATGTGCAAATTTTATCAACTTTCAAGCAAGAAAACTACCTTATTTTTCCGGGAGATGAATTGCTAAAAAGATAATTACTGATATCGTTTGTAAAATATGCTATATATAGTGATATCCTACGATAACCAAGTAGGATAATGCAACAAAGATAAAAATACCTACGAAACGTAGGGAATCAACGCCCAGGGAGAGCAGTGCAGTAATGCCGCTCGTTGAACTGGAAGCCCACGTCTTTAGGAAAAGGTAGTTCACAAAATAAAACCGTAAAGCACAATAAATAACTTATTATTGTGCTTTACGCTTTAAAAATATTATTAATTTTATTTAAAATCCCCGCTATTTAAAAATCTTCTTTATTTTATCATATGTTATACCAAATAAAATAACGTAAGAAATTTTTTTAGTCAGAACTTTAAATAAGTGCCAGTTCAGTTTCCTTATTAAATAAATGTATTTTATCCAGATCAACAAACAGCGATAATGGCTCACCGAATTTAGCCTGGCTCCTTGGATTTACTCTTGCAGTTACAAGAACCCCGTCAACATCTAAATAGATATAAATCTCTGAACCCATAGGTTCTGTTACCTCCACATTTGCCCTTATTGTGTTTGAGGATTTAACATCACTGACAAAAGCGCTGTCTTCAAGATCTTCCGGCCTGATGCCCATTACTACTTCTTTCCCCGCAATATTGTTATCCTTAATTACTTTTTTAATTTTCTCCGGTGTATCGATCTCAAAATTTTTGTGCTTTAACGTATCTTTGTCAGTTACGGTTACATCCAGAAAATTCATTGCAGGGCTTCCGATAAAACCTGCAACAAATATGTTCACAGGATGATCATAAACATCCTGGGGTTTGCCAATCTGCTGAACAAGCCCGTCTTTCATGATTATTATCCTGTCAGCCATTGTCATAGCTTCGGTCTGATCATGGGTAACATAAACAATGGTTGCATTCAGCCTTTTATGCAGTTTTGCAATTTCCGTTCTCATTTGTACCCTTAACTTGGCATCAAGGTTGGAAAGAGGCTCATCCATTAAAAATACTTTAGGATTTCTGACAATCGCTCTTCCAAGCGCAACTCTCTGCCTCTGCCCTCCGGATAACTGTTTTGGTTTTCTTTTGAGCAGCTCTCCAATGGCAAGAATTTTTGCAGTTTCATTAACTCTTTTTTCAATTTCAAGCCTTGGTGTTTTACGAAGCTTAAGGCCGAAAGCCATATTGTCATAAACATTCATGTGAGGATAAAGAGCATAGTTCTGAAAAACCATCGCGATGTCCCTGTCTTTTGGAGGAACATCGTTGACTTTCCTGTCTCCAATGTAAATCTCACCCTCTGTAATTTCCTCCAACCCCGCTATCATACGGAGTGTGGTCGTCTTGCCGCATCCGGACGGCCCTACGAGGACCACAAATTCCTGATCTTCAATTACCGTATTTATTTTATTAACGGCAATTACTTCATCGAACTTCTTTAGTAAATCCTTAAGCACTACTCTTGCCATTTTATCCTCCAAAACTTAAATTGTTAATAAACGATATTTAATTATAATAGGATAAATGAATTTTTTCTAACTATTTGTAAAAATAGTGAGATAAAAAAAATTATTTTCTATACATTGAGATAAAATTCATACCATAAGGATCCCTGCCTGCAAGAAAATCGGCAGCTTTAACTGTAGATGCAAGGTTTTTCATCAGGACATCTGTTATTGGAGCACAAAGACCTGCCATTATTCCCATTACAATAAATGTTACATTTAAAAACCCCCTGTCCGGCATGCCAAAGCTGATATTGGAAAAACCGCCTGTTGTTGAAACGCCAAATTCCTTAACAATCATCCTCATTGAATCCAGGCAGATTCTTCCGGCATTCTGATCGGTTGCTGCACCCATTACAAGCGAATCAAATACAAGATTTTCTCTTTTAATTCCCATTGATTCTGCTCTGAAAACTATTTTTTTTGCAATTTCAAATCTTACCAGAGGATCATTTGAAATTCCTTTGTCATCCATTGTAAGGCAGATAATTGCTGCTCCGCTTTCTTTAACTAAAGGCAGCATATATTCCATTGATGCTTCTTCACCATTTACGGAATTTATTAAAACCTTATAATTTGAACAGACATTTAAAGCAGCTTCCAGTGCTTTAGAGTTTGCTGAATCAATACATATGGGCCTGTCAGTAACCTCCATTACCTTTTTTACAGCTTTTGGAAGCAAATCAACCTCATCAACTCCGACAGCGCCAACATTTATATCAATGATATGAGCACCGGCATTAGTCTGCTCAATAGCATCTCTTTCAACAATGTTCAGTTTGCCTTGCTTTAACTCTTCTGCCAAAGATTTTCTTCCAGTCGGGTTGATCCTTTCAGCAATAAACACAGTAGGAAGACTTTGCCCGAATTTTACTTCATAATTTTTTCCGTTAAGAACAGTTTCCATCTTTTAATTCCTCTTTCTTAAATATTTTTTTAAGGATTGCTAATTTTATTTTTTTTGTGCTAAATGTAAGTTGCTAAACAGTTTCTGCCAATTTATTTTTGTTTAATATCTTAATAAACTAAGAATTATATTTTTTATATAAACTAATGAACAAATCAGTAAATTTTTCATTGATTTCAGGCAGGGATATCGAAACTCGAATGTATCCCGGAAAACCAAGGAATTCTCCCCCTCTAACAATGAAGCCATTTTTCAGCAGCTCCTCTACTATTTCAAGGCTTTTGCTTCCGGCCTTAATCAAAATAAAATTTGAATATGATTTTACAAAAGCAATGCCTTCGTTTCTAAGCTTTTTGCAGAACTTCTCCCGTTCTTTAATTATTATTTGAATATTATTGTTAATATTTTCGTCATCTTCCAGGGATATGATTGCTGCAATCTGGGCAATTGAATTTACAACAAAAGGCTGCATCAGCTTTGTAATATTTGAGATTACTTCCTTGTTCCCTATCCCGTAGCCAATTCTTAGTCCTGCTATCCCATATATTTTTGAAAAAGTCCTCATTACAAGTAAATTATCATGCTTTCTTAAATATCCAATGGAATCTATCTTATCCTCTTGAGGCATAAATTCCACATAAGCCTCATCCAGAACAATCAATATGTCTTTGCTGATATTTTCTAATGCATATTCAATTTCTTCCTTTAATAATATTGTCCCACTCGGATTATGCGGGCTGGTTAAAAAAACGATTGCAGTATCTTTATTTATTTTTCCGGCAATTGATTTTATATCCTGCCTGTAATCAGCAAGAGGCACTTTTATAACTTCAGCTCTGTTTTTCAATGCAGATTTTTCATATGTTAAAAAAGTCGGATCAGGAATTACAACATTTTTTCCTTTTTCAAGTATTGCATCACAAACCATCTCAATTATCTGATCAGTTCCGTTGCCAAAAATAATTGATTCTCCGGTTACCCCTAATTTCAGACTTAGTTTTTTTCTTAGCTGCCTGCAATAGCTGTCAGGATAATAATTTATATCGAAAAGTCCTTTTTTAAAATATTCAATTACTTTTGGAGAAGGTCCGAAAACATTTTCATTTGAGGCAAGTTTATATACTTGTTTTAATTTATATTTTTCCCTGATGTCTTCAATTGTCCCGCCTGGTATGTATTCAGGCAGGCTTGCAATCCAGGGTTTTATCTTTATATTTACCATACTTTTAATATTAATATTGAAAAATTGTTTTTATTCTGATTTGAAATAAATCAGTTGGCATCTTAAAAACATCACCTTAAGAGTCAGGGTTTAAACCTTACTTTTACAGAATTTTTGTGGGCTAACAGATTTTCTGTATCAGCCAGATCCTCAATAAATTTTCTTTCCTTATCCAATGCCTCAAAGCTATAGCAGGTTACTCCGCTTTTTTTAAAGAAATCATAAACTCCAAGCGGTGAAGAAAATGCTGCTGTTCCGTTAGTGGGAATAACATGGTTTGTCCCGCCAATATAATCACCAACAGCAACAGGAGTATAATTTCCAAGAAAAATGGAACCTCCGTTTTTAATTTTACCAAGAGTATCTTCCGGATTTTCGGTCATTATTTCCAGATGCTCCGGTGCAATTTCATTTGATATCTCAATTATTAAATTTATATCTTTACTGTAAATTATTTTGCAGTTGTTCTTTAATGATTCAAGGACTATATCAGTATTCATCCTGCTGCCGTATTCTGCTTTTAAAAACTCAATTTCTTCATATATGTTTATTATTGTGTCGTTTGCAGTATCAATATCATTAGTCAGCAGAATGCTTTTTGCATCAGGGTCATGTTCTGCCTGCGATAATAAATCAGCAGCAATGTAATAAGGATTGGAAGACTTATCAGCAATTATTACAATCTCACTTGGACCTGCAAGGCTGTCAATTCCAACAGAACCATAAACCATTTTTTTTGCTGCTGTAACATATATGTTTCCAGGGCCGACAATTTTTGCAACTTTTTTTACTTTACTGCCTCCGAACGCCATCAATGATATTGCCTGTGCACCGCCAATTTTATAAACTTCGCTGATTTTTAGAAATTTAAATAAATATAAAAGCAGATTATTAAGCTTGCCATCTTTTAAGGGTGGGGTGCAAACAACAATTTCTTTGACACCAGCAACTTGAGCAGGGATTACAGTCATCAATACCGAAGACGGATAAACGTATCTTCCACCGGGGATATATACACAAACTCTTTCCAGAACTGAAGATATCTGGCCTAATTTTCTTCCTGCTTCAGGCTCAATAAACCATGTTTTTGGCTCGTGCGCCAACTGCTGTTCATGAAATAATTTGATATTTGCGTCATTTATTTCATCAGAGGAAAGCTTTGCATCTTTTATATTCTTAAATGACACCTTATCAAAAACATTTGTATATTTTATTGCTGCCTCTTCACCATTCTGCTTTACATCTTTTACGATGTCTTCCACAGATTTGGTTATATTATCCTCAATATCAAAGTGCCCCTTATATATGTCCCGGGCTTCTTGCATGTCCTGAACTTTATTTACTTTTAATACATTCATATTCATTTTAATTATTTAATCAGGCCCATTTATCTATTTATTTTATTAAACCCAGAAGCTTGTCCGAGAATAAGAATCTAAGTTTTTTACATGCCGCATACATTATAGCAGTCTGCTGTTAGACATGGTATATTGTGGTTCTAAATTAAAAATATTTGTCCTCGGACAGGCTCATAGCACGACTTAAAAATCATGTTGAGTCAATTAAGAACGTCCCCGATGACTATTTTAAGCCCAGGATAAAGGTTTGGAAATCTTTTAAATTTTTTATCTTGTTAATATATTAAAAATAACCAAATATGACAATATCTATTTTACACCGATTTTCACAGTCAGTTTAACCGCCAGAAGTTAACTTCGTTCAATTACCGCAAATATTCAGCACTACCGATGCATTAGCGGCTTGCAATACGCAGAATTAAAGCAAAAATATGACGCTTAAATTATAATATGACGTATATAATAAATATTACTACTGTTAAAATATGCTACCTAGTGGCTAAATTTAGGCTATATTAGGTTAAATAATAGCATAAAGTACTTGACAATATAACTATATATGTTATATAATCAATAATATAAACGTCATAATTTAGATATGAAAATTAAAGATTATTTCACTAAAGACCTAAAACCCAGGCAGAAGCAGTATGAAGCGCTCAGGGCTGTCGCCTTCGCTCAGAGTTCAATAGAAGAGATATCTGATCATTTTGGATACAGCCCCCAATCCCTTAGAACACTTATCAGTCGGCTGCTTAGCGGAAAGCATCAACTGTTTCCTGATGTAAAAACCGGCCCAAAAACAAGGCATACTTCAGAAAATACAGTTGAGCTCATAATAAGACTTAGAAGAGAAAAGAGGCTAGCTTCAGAAGAAATAAGCCGGGAGCTAATCAAGGACGGTATTTCGGTAAGCATAAGGACCGTAGAGCGGATATTAAAAGATGCAGGATTTGACAAACTATGCCGAAGAACAGACAGGCAGCGCGGGGTTAATAAAAAAGGTGTGGTTATAGCTTCCCGCTCTACCGATCTGGATTTTGAAAAACTAAAGCCTTTTAGGGCAGATTGCCAGGTAGCGGGAATATATATGTTTCTTCCATATATAATAGAGAGCGGCATCATTGATATAGTAAGTCAGTGCAATATGGCCCAATCATCAGATATCTCAAAAGTCCAGGCTTCTCTTTCTATGCTGCTATTAAAACTAATCGGCAATGAAAGGCTTGCCAATATAGCTAATTATGATGCCGATATAGGTTTTGGTATATTTGCCGGGCTAAATGTCCTTCCCAAACCCAGCTACATATGTTCATATTCCTGCAGAACAGATGCTGCCGAGCTTATGGAGTTTCAAAAAAGGATTATTGTCAAACTTATCGATACCTATCCTTATCTATATGAGGGTGATACCATTAATCTGGATTTTCACTCAATTCCTCATTTTGGCAGTAAATCAGAGATGGAAAATGTATGGTGCGGAACCCGTGGGAAAGCCCTTAAAGGAGCAAACACATTCTTTGCCCAGGACGGGGCAAGCAACGCACTTATGTATGTCAATGCAGATATTAAAAGAGAGGAGTCTTCTTTAGAGATTAAAAAATTTCTTAACTGGTGCTTAGATCTCAAAGGTGTTGTAGGCACAACACTGGTTTTTGACTCTAAGCTTACCCGATACGACATACTCTATGATATTGACAGGGCCGGAATAAATTTTATTACCTTAAGAAGGAAGGGTAAAAACATAATTGATAAAGCCGCAAAGCTTCCTGAAAAGAGCTGGAAAAAAATCTATCTTCCAATCCCCAAAAGAAAGCATACTCATGTGAGTGTCTTTGAGGATAAAACCATACTTGTAGACAAACAAAAACCTTTAAGGCAGATAATTATAAAAGATCATGGAAGGGCAGAGCCTACCTTCATAATTACAAATAACTTCGATATGGATATACAGGATATACTTATAATCTATGCAAAAAGATGGCATATTGAAAACAAGTTTTCTGAACTGGTGGACTTCTTTAACATGAACAGTCTCTCGTCTCCTATTATGATACGCATTCATTTTGACCTGCTTTATACGGTTATTGCTGATACTATTTATCAGCTGTTTGCCAAAGACCTTAAGAGATTTGAGAAATGCCGGGCTAAGACTATCTTTAAAAGTTTTATAAACACGCCGGGCCAGATTGAATATGACGGCAGTAAATTTACCGTAAAAATAAGAAAGAGGGCAACCACGCCTCTTCTTTTGGGTGTTGAAAAACTTAACAAAGAAATAGTGGTTCCCTGGCTTAAAAACAAGCCGCTGAGAATTATCTGGACAGCTTAGTTAATGACGGTTAAACTGACTGTGGAAATCGGTGTTAAATAATTATTGGAAATAATAATTATAAAATATAATATATATCTTTAAAAATAAAAATAAAA
>JAPLCN010000001.1 GCA_026392215.1 Actinomycetota bacterium
AGAACGGGTAATTTTTTTATAACTGATTCTTCCTGAGCCATTTGTAACCTTTCTTTTAAAATAGTGTTCTTTATAAAAAATATATGTTCTAAAACAATAGTATGTTTATAAATTAAACAACATTTTATTAAATTATATTTACATATAGTTATCTGTCAATATATATCTGCAGATAATTAACTGAAAAATGATATAATTTGATTTGTTTAAACTATTGAATCAAATCACAAAATTTTCAGCATGAGCTCCTTAAATTATTTTGCACCAATATTTTTTTCAGCCAAAATGTATATTTTTTCCTTTTCTTTTTTGGAAAGCATAAAATAAATTGCATAAGCAATTATTATAATACCTGAGCATATTCAAATCTGCTAAGGTGCTGCAACAAAGCTAAAAAATATTTGTTGACTATTTAATATCATATCCTTATAATACATTAATATATCTAAATATATAAATGTAATATTAATAATTTAACCTCGGGAGATCAAAATGAGCTATAAAGAATATATTTATGATAAGTTTATTTTTAAAGTAAAAAATGGAATTTATTATCACAAAGACGGATGCTGGATAGAAGTTGGGGGGAATATAGCCACCATGGGAGTTTCAGACTTATTTCAGACATTAATCGGGGATGTTGCAAGTGTTGCGCTATACGGGATTGGGGTAAATATTGTGCAGGGTGAGCCCATGGGTGATATTGAAACCATGAAGACTTCAATTGAATTGATATCACCTGTTACCGGGACAATAACAGAACATAATAAGCAAGTTACTGAAACACCTGAATTAATTAATTCTGATCCTTATGGTGAAGGCTGGCTGCTGAAGGTAGAACTTAAAAATTTTGAAAGCGACAAGTTAAATTTAATGGATAGCAGCAAATATTTTGACTACATGAAACAACAGGTAGAAGAAGAAGGCAGAAAGCTGGGAAAAGAGTAATGAAAAGGAAAAAAGTATATTTAATACCATGCAGCGGCATTGGAAAACCTATCGGAACTGTTTCCCGAAATACAGTATATGAAGCTATTAGTAAAAGACCGGACGACAGTGATACTATGTGTCTTGCTTTACTAACTTCGGGCGATAGTGATGCAATGGAAAGAATAAAAAATAATTACTGCATTACTTTGGATGGATGCGCAAAACATTGTGCAAGGAAAAATATAGAAGTAAGTGGTAAAACCGTTGATAAAAGCTACATGATTTTAAAATTTGCTGCATCCAATCCTGATAAGAAACCAGCCGGTCTTATAGATATTGGTGAAGGTGGCAGAGCTTTATCTGAAACAATTTCAGATGTAATTATTAAGGATATTGACGAGTTAGTCAAAAATGATAATAAAGAAAGTAATAATGAGAAAATCAAATCAAAATCGGAGTTGCAAACAATATGAGAGAAATTAAAAATTTAAGTGAATTTAATGAAGATGAAATTAAAAAAATTAAAAAGGTAGGTATAGTTTCATGTAGTGGAGAAGATCTTCCTGAAGGAACAATATCAAGGTTAGCTACACTAGAAGTACTGCTGAAGAAAAGACCATTTGACACTACTACAATATGTTTACCCCTTTTTATAGCAGGTGGTGAAGGCGACAGGATGTTTGCAAAAAACCACCCAACAATAACTGTAGATGGATGTGAAAAGCTTTGTGCCAAAAAGGCAACGGAAAAATATTCAGGTAAAGTGGCCTGTTCAATTAATGTCAGGGATTTTATTAAAGACAGCGATGAAGTAAAAAATAAGAGCAATCTAAATGACAGTGAGAAAAAAATAGTATCAGAAGTTGCTGATGCAATTTCTTTAAAGGTTGATGAAATTTTAAAAGAAAATAATAAATAATTTTAAATTAAAGGATGTATTTTATTATGGCAATATATATTTATAAAAACAGTACTGAATGGCTCGGTGAACATAAAGGCCATATTAAGATGGAAAACGGAGTTGAGCTGGATTTTTCAGCACCGCCTTCCATGCATGGTATTGCAGATGTCTTAACACCTGAAGATTCATTTATGGCAGCAGTAAATACGTGCTACTTCATGATGTTCATATGGGCGTGCGAGCGTTTTAAGATCAACCTGATCTCTGTAAAAATTGAAGCTACGGGCAAAGTTCTGGAAAATATGGATAAAACTTCAATCTTTAGCGAGATTTTGCTTAAAATCAAAATAAATGCAAAAGATACGACAAAGGAAAGAATAAAAAGTGCATTAAAATCTGCAAGAAAGTACAGTCTTGTTGCAGAGTCTATTAAAGCAGAAGTTAAAATTGAACCGGAAATAATTATCAAATAAGCCTTAATGTAAATTATTAAAAAGGTGTAAAAAAGAAGGATAAAAATGGAAAGAACATTTAATGACATTCCAAGAGAGGAAATTGCCTG
>JAPLCN010000008.1 GCA_026392215.1 Actinomycetota bacterium
AAACAATTCCAGTTTATCAAAATCAAGAGGGCCATACCTATAAAATGATTGATTCCAAGTAAGTAATATTACACCTAACGCATCTGCCATATCAGCAAATTTACCCCAATAATGTAAAACTAAAAAAGTGGCAACTTTATACATGGAATCACGCTTTTCATATTTCCTATATTCTCTAATGCCTTTTAAAAATTCATCTTTGCTTGGAATATACATGTTGCTCCTTTATCTAATAAATAATTGGTAAAAACATTTATACATTTTATTATATTATTCTACTATCTTTATTCCAATTGGCATCAATATTAATCTTTAATTCATATATCTGCATGGACGACCACGGTTAATCGAGATGAACTATATTTGGATGTTTATATAATTTATATTAAATTGAGATTGAATTAAAATAAGATGGTAATAAACTAAAAATTCTTAAAAGATATATCAGGTTGTAATAAGAAACATCATCAATTTTTATTCATTTTTATAACCATTCCTTTCGCTTCACTCAAGGCACAAAACGGAATGAAAAACCGTTGTCCTTAAGCCTATTTTATTCTATAACTATACTATTGGGATTGCAGGCAACTACAAACCACGTGGAGGTGAGTGCGCTGCTTCTTTGGGAGCAGACCGCATTTTTATATGTGTAGATTGTCTATTCAAGCACAAATAAGTGTGACATAAGAGCACGTAGACTTATCTTTGTATAAACAATACTCGTTTATAGCTGGACAATTCAGTTAATGCCTGCCAATCCCAATATTTTTTTAAGAAGGGAGGTTTAATGTTAAAAATCATATATCCCATCTGCTGTGGAATTGATGTCCACAAAAAGTTTATTGTTGCCTGCATTGCCTCTACCGATGACAGGGGTGTTACCACCTATAGGTCCAGCCGCTTTTCTACATTTACGAGTGGCTTAAGAAAACTCTCCGGATGGCTTTACTCCAATTCCTGCGAAGATGTCTGTATGGAATCTACCGGCAAGTACTGGATACCTGTATATAATATTCTGGAGATACCTGTATATAATATTCTGGAAGCCACCTGTAAAATCACACTGGCTCACCCAAAGTACGTAAAGGCGATTCGCGGCAAGAAGACCGATAAAAAGGACGCCAGATGGATTGCGGATCTTTTCAAGCACGACCTTGTTGCCGCTAGCTTTATGCCGCCATTTCGCATTCGTCAATTGCGTGATTTGATGCGCTACCGTTTTAAGCTGACAAACTTTGCCTCCAGCGAGAAGAACCGGATTCAAAATTGTCTTACTGTATCAAATATCCAACTTGCTAATGTCGTATCTGATACTTTCGGCAGAAGTTCAATGAAAATCATTGACTACCTGCTTGAAAATCCTGATGATAAGGATTTCGATTTTGTTCCTCTTCTTCACGGGTCCATGCGCCACAAGGCAGACAGTATCCGTCTTGCCTTAGACGGAATGATAACAGAAGAGCAACGACAAAAAATGAATATCATTCTATGCCACTTTAGCGAGGTAAATAAGTGCAAGGCCGATCTTGAATCCCTGATCCTCTCGCTGTCAGAGCCTTACGAAAGGCAATGTTCTTTAGTGTCAACTGTGCCAGGTATCAAAAATCCTTTTTCTGTTATCGCTATAATTTCAGAAATCGGTGCTGATATGTCTGTGTTTGCCACAGCAAAACACTTATGCTCCTGGGCAGGGCTAACTCCACAAAACGACGAGAGTGCAGGCAAAAAACATTCGGTTAGAATATCCCGTGCCGGTGTCTATATCAAACCGCTTTTAGTACAATGTGCTAATGCTGTTGTTAGAAGTGATAAGCACCCTGAAATTAAAGGCCGCTACTTGTCCATCAGAAGGCGGCGTGGGCATAAGCGTGCTATTATAGCTATTGCACGAATGCTTCTTACTGCCATATATCATATCCTTAATAAAGATGAGCCATATAACCCCGAGCTCTACAAAAAGGCTGAAGTATTGCCTCAAACCCGAAGTATTACTGTAGAACAGGCTATCATGCTCGCCAAAAGACATGGCTACTCTGTAGCTTAGGATTGATATTGGTTAGGTAAGTTGTAATTAAATATTTAGTTTTCAAAGACCATCTTCTGCATGGTCTATTTGCCATGCACTTTTTTGATTATTGCCTCTTTAATCTTTTTTTCAGACTTATTATCACCTGGTATAAAATTATCATTAAAATTATAGATAAATATCTTTCTTCTCCTTTTTAGCATAGCAGGTATAACATCAAAACCAAAATCATGTGAAGAATAATGGTCCGGATCAGACATTATCAAATTTTTGTCTTTTGCAGTCTTTTTATGCTG
>JAPLCN010000177.1 GCA_026392215.1 Actinomycetota bacterium
GCTGTTGCTGAAACTACAGAAGCTGAACCTGTGGTAATAAAGAAAGAGAAAACTGAAGCAAAAGAAGAAGAAAAGTAAATATGATTTTAATTGCTGGACTTGGAAATCCTGGCAAAGAATATTATTTAACGAGACATAATGCAGGCTTTATTTTACTTGATAAATTACTTGGAAATCTCGGGGTAAAGGATAGAAAAAGAAAATTTAAATCAAAAATAGCTTTCGCATCCTTTGCAGAAAAATCAATTTTATTTATGCAGCCGCTTACTTTTATGAATGAAAGCGGCTCTGCTGTTTTACAGGCTAGAAAATTCTATAAAAATGAAATAGACAGGCTTCTTATTGTCCATGATGATATTGATATAGAATTCGGAAAGATAAAGTTCAAGAAAAATGGCGGAAGCGCCGGCCATAAAGGGCTTCTTTCAATTGCACATTTAAACGCTGATGTTAAGTCTGACAGGTTAAGATTTGGGGTAGGAAGACCTCCCGGGATAAAAGCTGTAGCGAATTATGTCCTTAAAAACTTCAGCAAAGCAGAACAAAAAGAACTTGATTTATTACTGGCAGCTGCCATAGATGCCATAAAAGATTATATAAGTTTTGATATAGATTATTGCATGAATAAGTATAACTAAGATCATGAAAATGCAATTAAAATTAGAATAATTAAAATAATTTAGGGTTTTGTTTCTGTCAACGCTTATTATATTTAACTTGTCTTCATGTTTAAAAAATTCTTACAGCTTCGAGTGATTTTATGTTTTTAAATAATTTTTTAAAAGAAAAAAACTGGCAGAAGTTCTCCGAAAGCCCTAAAACAAACATCTATGCCTGTGAAAATATATGGCCTTTCATCATAGAAGGGGTATCTGATTTATATAAGATTCCTTTTATTGTAATTACCTCTACCTTTGATAAAGACTTTGAACTGATGGAAGATATTGGATGCATTGGAAATAAAAGAAATTATTTTAATTATCCATACCTGGGAGAAGGCATATTTTTCAGGAACAAACCAATAAACAACCAGTATCTGGCAGACAGGCTGGACATACTGAAAAAAATCAATTTATATAATAAAAATGAAAAACCTTTTACAATTATTGCCAGCATTTCTTCACTTGTTAATTTAATGCCCCGGAATTTAACAAAGAGCCTTTCAGACTTTTCATTTTTTAAAGACAAGCAATATAACAGGGATAAATTGACAGAAAGCCTTATAAGTCTTGGTTATGAAAGAGTCCACAGGGTTTACGATAAAGGAGAATTCAGTATTAGAGGAGATGTAATAGATTTTTTTGATATATCTGCATCAAATCCCATAAGGCTTGATTTTTTTGATGAAAGCCTGGAGCACATTAATTATTACGATATTTTAAGCCAGGAATCCATATCTGAAGTAAATGAAGTGGTTTTAACTCCAAACTTTAATCCCTGGAAAGTATCAGAGAAAAAAGAGATTTTAAAAAGTAAAACCAGTGAAAACAGCAGAGAAGAATATATTTCACTTATAAGTTTATTAAAAGAAAAAATTGATAAGTTTGGAATCATCATTTGCGACCCCCTGGAAGTTTATCTCAAATTGAAAAGTGACATAGATATCATTGAAAAGTCCATTGCGTTCGGAAAAGATAATTTAATTAGTGAGGACGAGGATTTTATAAAAAAATATATACCTGAAAGAGACTTTCTGGAAAATGAAATTGTTGATTTAAAGTTTAATTTATTTTCATCAAGGAAAGGATTAACTGATGAAAATGATTTTGAATTTAACGAAATAAAGATTCAAAAACAGAATTTCGGCAACCCGGGCGCTTTCACTCAAAACCTTAAAAGCGATATTAGCAAAAATAAAAAAATCTTAATTTCGCTTGATAATAATGAAAGGATTAAAAAAATTCAGGAGCTGTTAAGTGAAACAAGCCTTCCGTTTCATTTACTTAAAAATGATGCAGATAATGAGCTTTCAGTAATAAAGAGTAAGGTTGTAAGCCTATTAAATTCAAAGCTGTATAGAGGATATGAGACCGAAGATTTTTCAATTTATGGCGAGCTTGATATATACGAGCAGCTGGATGCCAGGAGTAAAACAAGCTTAAAAATATTTTCAAAGGGATTTTCTGAATTTAAACCTGGAGATTATGTTGTCCATAAGGCTCATGGAATCGGAAGATATATAGATGTTGTTTCAGAAAATATCGGGGGCATAAAAAAAGATTATTTTTTAATTGAATATGCAGGCAAAGATAAGTTGTATGTTCCGACATGGCAGGCTGAAAGAGTTCATAAATATATCGGGGACAGTGAGCCGGCAGTAACCTCACTTAATTCAAAACAGTGGGACAGCTTAAAAACCAAAGTCAGACAATCAGTTAAAGTCCTGGCGGTTAATCTGGCAAAACTTTATGCCGAAAGAGAAAAAGCAGAAGGATATGCATTTCCACCGGACAGCCCATGGCAAAAAGAAATTGAAGATTTATTTCCATTTAACGAAACAGAGGACCAGCTGAAGGCAATAGAATATGTCAAGTCAAGAATGGAAGAGCCTAAACCGATGGACATACTTCTTTGCGGTGATGTCGGATTTGGCAAAACAGAAGTTGCAATCAGGGCGGCATTTAAGGCAATGGAAAGCGGGAAGCAGGTTCTTATGCTTGTTCCTACAACAATTCTGGCTGACCAGCATTACAACAACTTTAAAGAAAGATTTAATAATTATCCTGTAACGGTGGAAGTTTTAAGCAGATTTAAAACAAAATCAAAACAAAAAGAAATTGTAAAAAATTTCTGCGAAGGTAAAGTTGATATGCTTATCGGCACACATAGAATTCTTCAGGACGATATAAAACCAAAAGATATAGGGCTTCTGATAATAGATGAGGAGCAAAGATTTGGAGTAAACGCAAAAGAAAAATTGAAGCTTATAAGGAAAGAAGTTGATGTCTTAACTTTAACAGCAACACCTATTCCAAGAACTCTTTATATGTCCCTTACCGGCATAAGAGATATTGTTTTAATTGAAACCCATCCTGAAAACAGGCACCCGATTAAAACTTTTGTCGGCAGGAAAAACAGTATGATAATAAAAATGGCAATAGTAAGAGAAATAGAAAGAGGAGGCCAGGTTTATTATGTTTCAAACAGGATAATTGGCATTGAACATTTATGTTTTGAATTAAAGAAGCTCATTCCGCAGGCAAGCATAGCGATAACACATGGGCGGATGGAAGGCAAAGAAATAGAAAAAATAATGGAAGATTTTGTCAGTAAGAAGCATAACGTTTTACTTACAACAACAATAATAGAATCAGGGATGGATATTGCCAATGTAAACACATTAATTGTTGAAAATGCCCAAAGATTCGGGCTTTCACAATTATATCAGCTTAGAGGCAGAGTTGGCCGATCATCTGAAAGAGCTTATGCTTATTTTTTTTATACCGATAGGGATAATTTAACACTTAATGCTCTTGAAAGGCTGAAAGTTATTGACGAATATACCGAGCTGGGTTCAGGATATAATATTGCCATGAAGGATTTGGAAATCAGAGGCGCAGGCGAACTGCTTGGAGCAAACCAGCATGGTCATATGAACAGCATAGGTTTTGATTTGTATTGCGAGATAATCAGGGAGGAAATTGAAAGGTTAAAAGGAAATGAGCCGCAGGAAGATTTCAGTGTCCAGATTGAGCTTCCGGTTAGTGCTTATATTCCCAAAACTTTTATTAAAAATGAAAGCGAAAGGATAAATATTTACAAGAACCTTGCAAATGCCGCAAATATTGAAAACATCAGAAAATTACAGGACAAAATTCTGGAAAAATTCGGCGATATTCCTGTAGTTCTTGAAAACCTTATAAATATTGCAAAAATAAAGCTTCTTTTAAAATCAAAAAATATAGAAAAAATAAATTACGTTAAAAACAAAGGGATTACAATAAAGCCTGTTGTTATATCAAGTGAGAAAGCATTCAGGATTAACCAAAAAAATAAAAATATTGCTTATAATTTTAAGGATAAATCGATTATAATAAACACTTTAAGCGCTAACATAAAAATGGATATTATTTCAAGCATTATTAATGATATAATTACCATAATTTAAAGCCGGATTCACTATATTAATTAGTTTATTTTTTATAAAATATCAGTAATTTTATTTTTAAGACAGGAGAAGAATTAAGTTGAAAAGGAAAGGTTTTTTATTATTTATTATTATTTTAATTTCGATATTGGCTATAACGCTGACTGCCTGCACAGCCTCTCTTGCAAGCATTAACGGATACAAGATTAATCAGGCGGAAATTGATAAATACTTAAGTTCAGCTAAAATACAGAATCCCGATCTTTTTAAGGCTGAAAACAAAAAAGATTTATTAAGTGCAGAAGCTCAGGTTATTGATTATATTATTTTAAATAAGCTGATTGAAAAATATGCAGGTGAAAATAAGATTTCGTATACAGAGAAAGAATTCACTGATGAATACAGCAAAATACAAACCACTTCTTTTAAAACAAAGGAAGAATTTGATAAATATCTTAAAGATAACGCCATAAGCGAAGATTTGTTAAAAACACAGCTTAAAAACCAGCTCCTGGCAAATAAGGTATATGATAAAATAACCGCCGGGATTGCTGTTGCTGCTGCAGATGTTCAGAAATATTATGATGACAACAAAAGTACACTTTTCCTGGAGCCTGCACAGATAAAAATCAGCCATATATTAGTTCAATTTGGAGACCAGGATACAGCAAAGATTTGATAACATGGCTAATAAATATTCTGAAGATGCCAATTCAAATACTCTTGGCGGAGATATAGGTTATTTTTCAAAAGGCCAGCTGGTGGCAGAGTTTGAAAATGTTGCCTTTACTTTAGCTGCAGGGCAAATAAGCGATGTCGTAGAAACACCATATGGATTTCATTTAATTAAGGTAACCGATAAAAAAGACGAAAGAATAAAAACATTTGATGAGGTAAAAGATTCTATTAAACAATCTCTTGATGGCAATTTAAAGAATGATAAGTTTAATAAGTTTCTGGTATCCCTTAAAGATGCTGCAATAATTAAATACAGCAAAGTTATTGAAGAAGCAAACAAGGCTGCTGCAACAACAACTACCCAAAGCACCAGTCCAACAACAGGTTCAGATACCCAGACAACAGCAGGCACCGGAACCACTGGCAGCCAAAGCTCAACGACACAGGATCAGCTTGTTACACCAAGTTCCAAATAAAAATATTTTTTAAATTAAAAAGTTTAAATTAAATTTTAAATATACAAGCCATGATATTATAAATCATGGCTTGTATTAAGTTTAAATGAAAAAATGTTATAAAATAGGCAATGATATATTTTTATTAAAATATTATGAAAATAGATATAGAAGCATTAGAAAAAAATAATGATCAAAATGAGCTTTTTGGTCTGCTTGTAGAGACGCTCGCGCATCTAAGGTCTCCGGATGGCTGCATCTGGGATAGGGAGCAGGATCATGATTCAATTAAAAAAAATATGGTTGAGGAAGCTTACGAAGCAGTTGAAGCAATTGAAAATAAAGATTACCAGAGCCTGAAGGAAGAATTAGGCGACCTGCTTCTTCAGGTGATTTTTCATTCTCAAATTGCCATTGAAAAAAATGAATTTAATTTATCTGATGTTATAAGGGAGATAATAAGGAAACTGTACAGAAGGCACCCTCATGTTTTTGGTGATAAGAATTTTAGCAGTTCTGCTGAAATTTTAACCAGCTGGGAAGAGATAAAAAAAACAGAAAGAAAAAAGAATCCTAAAAAGACAGAGTCAATTTTTAATGATATTCCGAAAATCCTTCCTTCACTGCACTATGCTTACGAAATCCAGACCAGAGCATCAAGGATGGGATTTGACTGGGAAGAACCCGGGAGCGTTTTAGATAAAATCAGGGAAGAAATAGATGAATTAACAAGTGAGCTGAAAAAAAGCAGCAAAGCATCAAAAAAAAATAAAGAAAATGATGAACCAGAAGAAAATCTGGTTCAAATCAAGGATGAATTAGGAGATATATTGTTTAGTGTTGTTAATTTATCAAGGTACCTTGATATAGACAGCGAGGAGTGTTTAAAGCAAACCTGTAATAAATTTATCAGAAGATTTAATGAAATCGAAAAGCTGGCTGTTTCAAGAAATCTGGATTTTAAAAGCCTTCCGCTTAAAGAAAAAGATAAGCTTTGGGATGAAGTAAAAGAAAAAGAAGGCAAATAATTTTTTTTACAAAAAAAATCAGCAATTAATTATTCTTTACATTTATACAATTTAATATATAATACATTTATATAAATAGTCATTTAGTTAAAAGTAAAAGAAACGTAGCAATATAGTATTTTATAAATAACAAAAATCGTCGCAATAATATAGCTATGAGTAGAAATACACAAGTTATAAGCAGTATTTCCCGAAAAACCAAATTAAATATAACCAGCGTTGTTTTTATTCTTTTCATAATTATCAGCATAATTGTGTCAATTAATCCTATCGTTATGATGATAAGTAAAAGAAATCAGATTTCCTCGCTTGAAAACAAGTTAAATGTAACCAGAAAAGAAGATATTGAGCTTCTTGCCGTAGAAAAAAGCCTGTATAATGATGAGATCATAAAACAGGAAGCATTAAAGCAATTTAATATTGCAGCTCCTGACGATAAGATTGTTTATAAGGTCAACGAAATTGATAAGCTGAAAAGAAGGGAAAATTTAAAAATCCTTTATTATAAAGAAATTTATAAGCCAAATAATTAATCCGGACTACATTATTTTTTTTATTTTCTATTTAAAATCAAAAATATTATGAATTTAGCCTCAATAGATGTTGGTACCAATTCAACAAGGTTGTTAATAACCACCCTTAATAATGGAATATTTAAAACATTAGCAAGAGAAATGGAAATTACCCGGCTTGGCAAGGGAGTAAGAGATACCGGCAATATTTCAGATGAGAATTCAAGCCTCACAATTGAAACCTTAAAAAAATATAAGTTATTAATTGATAAATTCAAGGTTAAAAAATATAAGGCTGTCGGGACAAGCGCATTAAGGCGCGCTTCAAACAGCAGTGTTTTTATAGATAAAACATTTAAAGAGACAGGAATAAAATTAGATATAATAAGCGGAATTGAAGAAGCAAATTTTAGTTTTAACGGGGCGGTTAAAAGTTTAATTTCAGCCGGTAAATTTGAAATCCCCCCAAAATTGCTTGTTGTAGATATTGGAGGCGGAAGCAGCGAGTTTATTTTTGGAGATAGTGATTTTAATATATCAGGAGTTAAGAGTGTAGATATCGGATGTGTAAGAGAAACTGAAGATTTTTTAAGGTCTGATCCCCCTGCCAAACAGGAGATAATGCTTTTGCGCGAGGCTATTAAAGAAAAAATGAAGGAAGAGTTTTCCGGTTTTTATAAGAATGAAGAATTTATTATTCTTGGTCTGGCAGGGACGGTTTCATCGCTTGCAGCCATGTCAATAAACCTGAAAAAGTATAAAATGGAAAAATTGAATTATCTTCCGCTTGAACTTGAAAAAATAAAGATGATTTTTAAAAATTTGTGCAAACTTACTTTAAATGAAAGAAAAAAAGTAGCCGGACTTGATCCTAAAAGGGCAGATGTTATTATTGGCGGGATTGCTATTGTGATAGAAACGCTTTATTTCTTTAAAAAAGATAGAATTATTGTAAGTGAAAATGATATTTTGGATGGAATTATTTACAGTTTAGTTAATTTTTGATATTATTCTTTTAGTTTTTTGCCAGATGCAAAAACTGTTTTTTTAAATCTTTATTTATGCTTTTTGAAAATGCCCGGGTGGCGGAATAGGTAGACGCAACGGACTTAAAATCCGTTGAGGCTTGGCCTCGTGCCGGTTCGATTCCGGCCTCGGGCACCACTTTTGAAAATTAGGCTCTGCACCAAAAAGTTAGCAACTCCAGACTCTACGCCAAAAAGTGGGGGAATTCAGTACATTTATACATTCAGCAATTAGTATATTATCTCTGGTTCGAATCCTCTCTCCCCAGCCAACTTATTAATTTAACCTTATATAATTATCTTTTCTATATTTCTTTAAAATGAATTGCAATTTCTTATTTTAATCC
>JAPLCN010000198.1 GCA_026392215.1 Actinomycetota bacterium
TTAAAAAATGAATAATATTACTCAAGGTATTTTCAAAAGTAGCACCAATCCTGTTTTTTTCATAAGTTGTCCTAGTATAACCGTCAAACGAAAACGAAATCAGGTTTAAGCCTGAAGTAATTAGTTTTATTGAAAGCTCCGGAGTAAGAAGTACCCCGTTTGTATGAATCCGGGTTTTTATGTTATTTTTACTGGCGTACTTAATCATTTCAACAATTTGAGGATGAATCAGAGGTTCTCCTCTGTGAAAAAGATTGACATCAAATATGTAATCCTTAACTTCATCAATAATTTTTTTATAAAGCTTAAAATCCATGTCTCCCTTCATATTGATAGGCATATCCTTGTTGACGCAAAGTCTGCATTTTAAGTTGCACCTGGATGATGTTTCCACCCAAAGCCTTATCGGAAGGTAACTTACTTTTTGTTTCTTAAAGATATAAGTAAAATATATTAAAAAAAGTCTTAACAGGTATTTAATTTTTTTCATTTTTAATTCTTTAAGAATTTGTAAGTTTAAATATTAATTTTAAAATTGTATAGAATTCTTATAGTCTGCTTTTTATAACCTTTGCGGGGATTCCTACCGCTATGGAAAATGAGGGTATGTCTATATTTACAACAGCAGAAGCCCCGATTATCACGTCATTTCCGATATTGACACCGTCAAAAACAGTAGCTTTCACACCAAACCAGCAGTTTTCACCTACATTTATTCCCTGGCTTCTTCCTATCTGCTCAATAACAGGTTTGTCTGTAACGTTAAATGTATGATCTCCTGCCACAAAATAAACATAAGCGGCAATCAAAGTATTTTTCCCGATATTTAAGTCGTTTGCGCTGCAAAGTTCACAGTTAAATCCGATATTGGTATTTTCTTCTAAGGTAATATTGCCATCTTTGCAGCTTAGTATAGTATTACGTCCGATAAATACGCCATCTTTTATCTCAATACCTTTATTTTCTGTTCCTTTAGCATCAAGCACGCAGTTGTCATCAATTACAACATTATTGCCTATTACTATTTTGTTTGGATGCCTGATAGTGATATTTCTTCCAAAACTTACGCCTTTTCCAACTTTTTTAAATAAAAACCTATAAAAGATGCCTCTTAAAAATATACCCAATGCACCAGGGCAGTCAGAAAAGGTACAGGTCAGAAATTCATACTTTAAAAATGCCGCAAATCCTTTTTTTCCTACAATAAATTCAGAGTATTTACCAAATTTTGATCCTCTTCCTGTCAGTTGCTTTGTCCTTAATTCATCTCCGATTATCTTATAGTCTTTTGTTATTTTTTCTGTATTTTTTGAATTCAGATTATTTGTATCATCATTATTGGTTTTTTCCATTACGGTTATGCCGACCCTCCTTTAAGTCTTAAAGTTTTACAAAAAAACAGCTTTAAGATAAAATTTTATGCCTAAATTATTTATTAAATATTAATTTTATCAAGCTTTAAGCCAGTACATTATCTGGAATAAACAACCGATATCAAAATTAATTTTTTAATAGAACATATTATACATTAAATAATTATCTTTTATATATTTAGCAGCTTGAGATTAATCAATTAAAGATAGTTCAATTTATATTGAATAATAGCTGAAATATGAGAAAATATTAAAAATTTTACAATTTTAAAATATGGTGTTTTTAACAATGATTAAAGTTAAAAATTATTTTAAGGATATCAGCAATATTCTTACATTTGTATTCCTCATAATTATCTGTGTTGCCGGTTTTATTTTCAGGTTCAGAAATTTGGGCTATCTTTCTTTCTGGGGAGATGACGGCCATACTTTTGTTGGAACCATGAGTATTTTAAAGTACGGGTTTCCGAAACTTCCTTCAGGAAATATTTTATGGCACGGGATATTTGATTATTATTTAAAAGCGCTTCCTGTTCTTATATTCGGAGTAAAAGAATTTTCTTTCAGGATTGTAAGCGTACTTTCGGGTGTGGGGACAATTATTGCAACATATTTTATTGGCAAGGAACTTGCAAATAAATATGTCGGATTTCTTGGCGGCTCAATAGTTGCTTTTTCCACCTGGTACGTCCAGTTTTCAAGGGAAGCAAGGTATTATTCTGATTATCAGTTTTTCTTTATACTATCTTTTTTGTTTTTTTATCTTGGATTTGTAAAAGACAGAAAACCTTTCAGGGTTCTGGCTGCAATATTTATGGTTTTAACTCCCCTTGTTCATGGAGTCGGTATAACTCTAATCTTTCTGTTTATTGTCCTTATTTTTTATAAAGGCGGAAATTTCTTTAAAAAGGAAATAATCATTCCCATGCTGCTTGTAATTTTCCTTGATGCACTTCAAATTATAAATCAGGTATTTTTCTGGAAGGTCGGCAGAAGTTTTTATACTCAGGGAACCGGAATCAGGGCTTTGGTAAAGGCATACCTGAAGCTTCCTGATCCATTTTATTTTAAGATTATAAATATCATGTTTCCTAAGATGTATTATGTTTTCATGGCCGGAATTCTTATTTTTATTATATTTGCGGTTTTTCTTTCAATAAGAAAAAAATCAAACACCGCAGATTTATACTTAAATGAAAACATTGTTAATTGGGGACCAGTCAGATGGCCCTTTAACATGTTTATGATTTATCTAACATTTATAATCATCGCAGTTTTTTTATCGCTTGGCAGGATGTATAGCCAGCAGCGCTACATATATTTTTTAATGCCACTGTTTATTCTGGGATTTTCTTATGTAATTTACCTGGCTTCTTTATTGGCAGGCAGATTGATAATGAAAATCATAAGAAAAAGATCAGTGAAAGCTTCCGGCATATCTATTACTATTGTTTTTGTAATAGCAGCCGCTTTGCTTGTCAACGGAATAAACCCAAAAGAATCCTGGGCTATTGCTTACAAAAAGCATAACGAAAAGGTTGATGTAATGTATTCCATTTCCAATTCCTGGAATGTGCACTGGGATGCAGCTACAGGAGGTAAATATGTGGCAGAGCATATGCAGGCTGATGATATTGTTATAACTGTAGACATATATAATTCTCCGCCATATACAGGTAAAGTAGATTACTGGCTCTGGACGGGCAATCTTGTTTCATGGGCGCCATATCATAATGAAGGCAGTAAGGTCATTGATGATACTTATGGTATTGAAGTTATAAGAAGCCTTATGGCTTTTGTGAATATATTAAATGAAAATACAAATAAAAATATATGGATCTTAACTAACCAATCTTTGTTTACAAAAGAACATGTAGACCCTTCAATCAGGAAGCTTTTGGATAACTATAAAGAAAACCAGGTTCTTACGGCCAGAGATGATGCTTCAAGGCTGTATTATTTCCCAAAAATTTCCTCAGGGCAAAGAGTAATGCTTGATAAAGTTTTCAACCCTGCAGATGAAAATATAATTAAACTGCAGGGAAAGGAAGAAGTTGATTTTGACTTCAGAAATGATGCAGCCGGTAAATATTATATTTATGGATTTTCCAAAGTCGAAAAAGGAGTAGGCACCTGGGCGACAGGCGATACTTCCATAATGTTTTTAAATATTGATGATGTAAATTCCAATTATGAATTTAATGTGGCAGCGCGTCCGCTTGATAATAAAAAAGAAAGGCAGAAAGTTGAAGTACTCATAAACGGAAATAAAGTATCCGAATTTGAATTTTCCCAGACAAATGAATTCAGCGGATTTGAATTTATGGTTTCAAAGCAGTTATTAAAGTCGGGTATTAATGACCTTGTTTTCAAATATAAATACAGTACTACACCAAAGGAGTTAAATATCAGTAATGACGGGCGAAAATTATCGGTTTTATTTCAAAAAATTAATATAAAAAAGTTGCCTTAAAAACAGGACAGATAGGCCGGGATTGCAGTGAAAAAATGGGTAAAGAATTTAATTATCATATTGATTGTGCTCTTAGTTTTGGGTGGGGGATCTTATGCAGGCATCAGATATTCTAATGGTGTCAAAGAATTCGGATATCAATCCGGAATTTATTATGAGGATAGTTTTGGCGATGAGGGTACCAATAATGTCAAATTGGCAAATGAACAGGTACAGAATGGTGAAATAAAAGTAATTCCAGGCAAAAAAGTCGGATTTGAGATAAATTTTAAGAATAACGGTATGTTGCAGGTTTCATATTTTAAGATTACATTAAAAGTACCCGAGCATCTTAAATTTACAGACGATACCCAAACCCAATATAAATATGTTTTTAACAAGGCAGAAAATGAAATAATTTTTAATATCGGTACTCTTGATGGCGGGAGCGGAGGACAGATAAAAATAAGCCTTCAGGCGCAGACACCGCTTATTAATGGATTGTTCATTGAAAGCCCGAAGGTAAAATTTGACTACTTTAAAGAAAGTAGATTTCTTAACCTTAACGCAAATCTTTCCAAAGATATTTCAGACATGAAGGAAAAAATTATTGTATCCTCAAACCCAGATTTTAATAATTCATTCATAAAGATTTCCACACAGGAAAATATTGAAAGTGAAAGCGGGCAAATTGAATTAAAGAAAGATGATGTTCTAAATTTCTTTGTCTTTGTTTTTAACAGAGGAACGATGGATGCTGAAAATGTAAAGATAAAAGTAAAAGGGCTTGAAGGTCTGATAATTTCAGAACCTTCCGAAGGAATTATAATTGAGAATGGCGAAATTAATATAACTGTTCCTGAAATTATAGCACTGGGAAATAAAACATTAAAATTTTCTGCAACGATTCAAATGTAGAGAATAATCATATTTTTTCTCCGGACCTTACAATAAATTATGGAAATGAGGAGATAAAAAAGGAAGCAGGAACTAAAGCCATTTTAAAATTATTTCCTGATTTTGGTAAGTCGAAAGTATCTCTGACAGACAGCAACGGCGGCGATACTTATGCAGGGGAGTTATTAAACGTAAGTGCGCAAATAACAAATAATGGAGATATTGCTGCAAACAATGTTTCTGCAAATCTTGTTTTATCAAATGTTTTTAAAGCTTACTTGGGTGAAACCAAATGGCAGTTTGATGAAATAAAACCAGGAGCTTCGGTTTCTGTAAGTACGCAGCTTCAGGTTACTGAAAATATATCAAAAGATATAGTCAGCGCAATTCAAATGGCAATAAAGGCAGATAATGCAGAACTATTAATTCAAATTCCATAAAAATTTATTACTCCAGGCCATTTACAGGCACAAGCATTCCGATTGTTGCACTGCATGGAATAGAACCTTTTGCAGCAGGAAGGTGGGAAACAAGCAACGAAAATTTTGATTATCTTTGCGGAACTTTAAAAACATTGGGATATCAGACTATTACTCTTGCAGATTTAAGAAATTATTTTGCATTAGGCAAAGCGCTCCCTGAAAAGCCGATAATCCTTACCAGTGATGACGGTTATCAAAGCGTTTATACAAACGCCTTTCCAATCCTGAAAAAATATGGTTATAAGATGACTGTATTTTTAATAGACGGATATATTGGGAATTCAGAAGCTGAAAGAAGGCTTAATGATTTTGATAAAAATGAAAAATCAGTAGTTACAAGACCGATGCTTATATGGCCGGAAGTTGCTGCTATGGCAAATTACGGGATTGAGTTCGGCTCTCATGGAGTGACTCATAGTTCTTTGGATCAAATAAGCCTGGAAGCAGCGAAAAACGAAATGGCTGCTTCAAAAGCAGATATCGAAGCTCATCTTAAAAGACCCTGTATATTCCTTGCATGGCCGCATGACAGTGTTACAGGTGAGTTGATAGCGCTTCTTCCGCAGCTTGGTTATGCAGGAGCTATCAGGTATAGCGGCGGAGTTCTTGATGTAAGCCATGTTAATTTATACAACCTGCCGAGAGTGCCTTTTACAAATGACATCGGGGCAAATGAATATGCAGGCTTGTTAGGGCTGCAATAGCAGTTATAAAAATTTGTAAAAATAAATTTAGCAGCGGATAAAAAGAAATTAAAAACATGACTTAAGCTGTTAAATTGAAACGCCTGCACAGTTTTTTAAAAAAATTTTTAAACTGGTGTATAATAACATTTTAAAATAATTGATAATAATTTATCAGCAAATAATTATCAATTAAACATTTAAAGAAGCGGCAATTGAAAAAGTTCCTAATAATATTTTCTATAATAAATGTAGCACTATATTTCATAATTTATTCTTACTTTGATTATATTCTGGAGAATTCACCAGCTTTAATAGTGCCTCCTGCTGTGATAAGCCTGATAAAGATATTTTTCCTGATTGCTGTCGGTTTTTCCGCTGGGCTTGTAATATCTCTTATCAGAGACTTTGATGGAATTAAAAGCACTTTTGATTATAAGGCATTTATTCTTCTTTCAATAATTCCTGTTATAATGCTTATGCTTTCCGGTGGTCAGATTACCAATTTTATTATTGTAAGATTTTTTAGCGCAAACAAAAAATTAGCGGAGCTTGTATTTTATATTTTTTCCAGGGACTATATCTGGGCACTGCTGACAGGCTTTATTGCCGGAACAAACGTAAAATTAAGATTTAAACGAAACAGACAGCTGCGGATTACAAATAACTGGGAAGTCAGATAAAAACGGCAATTTATTTAATCAGAACAAGGTGACTGCTATAACAATTTTTACTATATATTAATATTATCTGCTTTTAAATTTATCTTAAGTTAATCTTGAATGAAAGTTTTATATCCAAAACCTACCATATTCGTTTTTTTATTCCTGGTACAGAAATACCGGCCCCCAATCATCACCGGGGATATCGGTAAGTTTAACCAGACCGGAGCCATCAAAATTCATCATATAAATTTCAGAGTTCCCGGAAAAATCGCTGTCAAACGCAATAAGGCCGTTATCAGGGGAAATTGACGGATGAGTATCAGAGCCCTGGTTATTTGTTAACCTTTTGACGTCCCCGCCGTCAGAATTCATTACATAAATTGAGGATGTATTTTGATCAAAACCTGCAAAAGCAATATACTTACCGTCTTTTGAAATGCACGGAGTTCTTTTTCTTATGCTGTAATCAGAAATTTTAGTTATGTTTGAGCCATTAATATCCATAAAATAAATATCTTCAGAGCCAACTGCTCCTGATTCAAAAAGGATTTTAAATTCAAACGGATGAGCAACAGGATGCCAGTCATCTCCGGCGGGATTAAAGGTCAGCCTTACAGGACTACTGCCATCTGAATTTATCTTAAATAACTCCCAGTTGTTGTCCAAATATACTTCATAAAAGATATATTTTCCGTCAAAAGACATTGTCGGATAACCGCTTCTGTACCTGCCGTTGGTGAGCTCCTTTTTATCAGTGCCGTCAAAGTTCATTATCATTATCTGCCAGGTTCCGTTGATATCTGAAGTGTACAATATTTTTTTCCCATCCGGTGAAACCTGCGGGTACATGTCATTTGTCGGGTTATCTGTTAATTGAGTCAGCCCTGAGCCGTCAATATTGATTGTAAATATATCTTCGTTACCGCTTTTTAATGAGGTAAACACAATCTTTTTAACGGAAAAATCTTTTTTAGGCCCAGCTGCAATATTTTCCTTAAACAGGTCCTTTCCAACTGCCCATCCTTTTATTTCAACAGTACCTTTGCTTATTTCTGCAGCAAAATTACTTTCTGCAGAAATTATTGAGTTTTCTGCTTTTTTCTGGCCGGCAGCTTTAATATCCATGACAAGATCCTGCGACTCTCCTGTTGTTGAATTTGCATAAGCATATATTGTATGGTCTGTTCCCGGCTCAAAAGAGCTTACCTTTAGCAGATAATTAAAGCCGGAATTTGTATAAGCATCGTTATTTATAGCCTGGGCAACATCAGGCCTGGAGGCTCCAAGCGAAGCAGCTCCCAGCTGTTTTCCGAATCCTTTTGGCCCGTCTGCAAAAAATTCAATGCCTGAAATTCCAGGGCTGTCAGGGACTGCAGTGTTGACTGCCCAGCCTCCAATATTTGTATCTGTGCTTATAGTGCTGCCATTTGCCGGAGTATCAATAATAAATTTGATATTGGGAGACATAGTCCTTTCACCAGGGATTATGACTTGCTGCCTTAAATAATCCCATCCGTATTTTGGAATGAAAGCATAAACATAAATGCTGTGTACTGAACCGGGAGTAAAATTATATGCTGTATTTGTCCAGCTTAAACTGTATCCCGAATTTGCAAATTTATCACCATATAATGCTGCTGTTTCAGGTGAGAGCAGCCCATATTTTGCTTCTCCAAGAAGTATGCCACCGCCATCCCTTGTCCCATCAAGATAAACTTCTATTTTCTCAATTTGAGAGCTTTTAACTTCTTCTGTCAGGGAAGTTGAAGTGTTATTCTGGGCAGTGCTTTCAGTTGACTCTGCTCCAGTTGTTGTGTTAGCCTGGTCAGTGTTTTCAGTTGACTCTGCACCAGTTGCTGTTGAAGTTGAGTTTTCTGAAACTCTAACAGATGAACCGGTTTCTAAATTAATTTCTGTTTTCGTCCCGGATGATTTTAACTTTACAGCAAACATTACAAGAAATACTGAAGCAAATAAGAATAATATTATTACTATAATTGTTGTTGTCCGCATTATTTAATTTTTATATTTAGTGTTTTAATGTAATCCTTAAAAAAAGTTTATTTATCTTAATGACTTAATAATGTTTATAATGATATTTAGTATTCTGAATTTTTCAATAAGAATTCAAATAAAGTGAAAAGACATAAAACAAAATTTACAAAATTTGCAATTTGTTTTCTGGTAAATATATAATAAATAGGAATTTAAGGCAATCAATAATAATTATTTAAGGATCCTTACGTGAGTAAAATTTTAATCCTTGGCATGAGCCCCCTGCCTTTTGAAAACGGGAAGAAAGCTTACGGCACCGGAATAAGGACATGGCAGTTTGTCCTTCCTTTACTTGAAAAGGGCCATGAAATATGCCTTGCAGATTACGCCGTACCGTCTGCCTATGAAAAAGATTTTAAATCAGCATTTAACAAAGAGCAGGTTATTAAAGGCAATAAATTTATTTACAATATACTTACTCCAAAAGATTTTGAGAATATTTCAATTCTGGCAAAAATATATAGAGAATTCAATCCTGACTGCATTGCAGGGTGCACTTTTTATCCTTCATATGTTGCTTCAAAAATATTAAGCAGCCTTCCGGAAGAAAAACAGGTTCCTTTCTGGGCTGACTTGTTCGGGCATGTAATGGCTGAAGCTCAGGCAAGGGCTTTTATGGACGCATCTGACAACTGCCTTTTTCATTACTGGAACAGCGAGTTTAACATATTAACATCAGCTGATATATTTTCCTGTGTTTCCCAAAGGCAGTCATATGCTTTAGCCGGGGAGCTTGGAGCAGCTGGCAGGCTGAACATGCATACTTCGGGCTATGATTTTGCAAGACTTGTACCCTGCGGCATGCCGGATGAGGATTTTGTTCATGAGAAAAATGTGTTAAGAGCCGTAAACAATATTTCAGATGATGATTTCGTTGTTTTGTGGACAGGCGGTTATAATACATGGACTGATGTTGACACTCTTTACAGGGGACTGATAATTGCCATGGAGAAAAATCCGAAAATCAAATTTGTCTCAACCGGAGGTGAAATTCCGGAGCAGGACACTAAGACTTATCCTCACTTTCTGGAGCTTATAAATAGCGGTCCATTTAAAAGCAGTTTTACAATGAATGGCTGGATAAATGGCAGAGATGTCCCAAATTATTATTTTGAAGCTGATATCGGCATCAATATTGATAAGGATATTTACGAGGTAAGGCTGGGGAGCAAAAACAGGATCCTTGACTGGATGCGTGCAGGGTTGTGCGTTTTATCTTCAAATGTGTGCGAGCTTACTGAAATAATTGATAGTGTTAAATCCGGGTATACTTTTAAAGCGCATGACTATAAAGATCTGGCAGACAAACTGGTTTATTTGTCACAGCACAAAGATGAAGTTAAAAAGACTGCAGAAAAAGGCAGAAATTATGGCAGACATCATTTTAACTTTAATAAAACCGCTGAAAGTATTTTAAAATGGGCAGAACACCCGTATTTTGCCCCTGACAAGTTTAAGGAGAAAAAGATTTTTTTTGAAAAGGAGGAAGCTCTTAAAAGCTGCAATACAATTGTTGAAAACCAGAAGGAAATGATAAAAAATAAGGATGAAAGAATCCTGGAGCTTGAAACTCTTGTTAAAAAAAACCTTATACATAAATTATATGGTTATATTAAAGCTGCAAAAAGAAAATTAAAGGTAGGCAAAAACAGCAGATAGATTGCGGGTTTTGTTATTACAAATAGTGTAAAATAAACTTAACTTTATATAGAAATCAGGGAACTTAAGTATGGAAATTTTAATAAGTTATGATATTTAATCATAAAATATAAATGGAAAAGACAGCTTTAATTGTTGTTGTAACATATAACAGTGAAAATTTTGTAGAAAAATGCCTTTTTTCGATAGCAAGCCAGAATTTTAAAAATTATTTTCTGCTTATTATTGATAATAACTCCTCCGATTTAACAGTAAGCAGGATAAAGCAGTATAAAAACGCGGAAAGCAGAATTTCCTCATCAAATTTTAAATTAATCCAGATGAAAAAAAACATCGGATTTTCAGGAGCAGTAAATTACGGAGTTTCTTATTATTTTTCCAAAAAAAATAAATTGTTGCCTGAAGGTTGTAAATACCTTATACTTTTAAATCCGGATATGATCCTGGATGAAGATACACTGGTCAACTTAATTTACACTTTTAATCATGATAGTAAAAATCCTCAGAAAACTACAGGTGTTGCAGGAGGCATGATTTTAGATTACAGCACAAATGAAATTTCCCATCTTGGCGGCAAGGTTGAATTCAATTTTATAACAAGTCATATTAAAAATGCAGGCAGTATAGATATAAATAAAATTACAGGCAGTGATAGGGTTAATTTAAGGGAGAAAGTAAATTTTATAAGCGCAGATTATGTCACCGGAGCCCTTTTTGCAACGCAAATGTCTTTGTTTAAAAATCTGGGCGGTTTTGACACCGGATACAGACCTGCGTATTTTGAGGAGCTTGATTATTGCCTGAAAGTAAAAAAGCTGGGCTTAAACATTCTGGTCAATCCCTTAGCTTTTGCCAGACATTTTGAAGGAGCTTCTTCGGGAAAATTTTCTGCAGATTTTTATTATTTTTACCACAAAAACAGGATCAGATGTGCAATAATCAATTCAAATTTTACCGGTATTTTAAAAATATTTTTTAAAAGTGAAATTTGCTGGCTAAAGTCCGGAGCTGCCAAAAACCAGGGTCCGGCGCTTGCAAAGGCATATTTAACCAACTGGCTTTTTTGCCCGTATTATCTGATAATAAAAATCAAAAATTTTATAAAAATTGCCAGATTAAGAAAGATTTACGAAAAAACCGGCTGACTCCTGCTAAGATGTAAACAGGATATTGCCAATTTGCCAAAAAACAGGCAAACATATTTTGCATTGACAAAATTAGTTGGGCTTATTTAAATTAGTTTAAATTTAATTTATTATTAAAGTTTGAGTATCATAAATTAAAAAATTTTAAGATAAATTTAAAATAGTAACTTTTAAAAAGAAAACAGGAGCTTTTATGGAAAGAGAAGAAATTTCCGAAGACGCTAATGGAAGAAAAAACCTTCTACTTATAAGTCATGACTTTATCGGGCAAAACATGGCCGGCCCCGGAATAAGATTTTATGAACTGTCAAAAATTCTTGCTAATTATTGTAATGTTACTTTGGCTTCCCCCAGTAAGATTGATATTGATACTACGGGATTTAAAACACTGATTTATGAACCTGGAAATTTCAAAACTCTTCAAAAAGGCGCAGAAATAGCGGAAATCATTTTAATACAGGGGCACCTGCTTTATTATTTCCCGTTCCTTAGAAACTTCAAAGGCAAGATAATAGTTGATTTATACAATCCCTTTAACCTTGAAAGCCTTGAAATGTATCGAAATGACAACCTTGCTGAGAGGGTAAGGATTGATAAAAATAATTTAAATTTACTGAACATGCAGCTTTCAATCGGTGATTTCTTTATCTGTGCAAGCGAGAAACAAAGAGATTACTGGATTGGAATGCTGACAGCACTTGGGAGGGTCAACCCTTATAACTATGATGATGACAATTCTTTCAGAAACTTAATTGACGTTGTCCCTTTTGGTGTTCCTTCTGATATTCCCGAGCACAACAAGGAGATGATAAGGACAGCTTTTCCAAAGATAAAGCCGGAAGATAAAATTGTTTTATGGGGCGGAGGGATCTGGAACTGGCTTGATCCATTAACAGCAATAAAGGCAATGTGGGAGCTTGCACGGAACAGGACTGACATCAAAATGGTATTTATAGGAATAAAGCATCCGGATCCAAAACTTCCCGAAATGCAGAAATGCATTGAAGCAATCAATTTAAGCAAGGAGCTGGGTCTGCTTGATGAATATGTATTTTTCAATGAATGGACGCCTTACGAATTAAGGCAGAACTTCCTTCTTGAATCTGATCTTGGATTATCAATCCATCAGAAAAGGATAGAAACCGAGTTTTCATACAGGACACGTGTAATGGATTATATCTGGGCAAGACTGCCGATTGTTACAACAGAAGGCGATTCAATTGCCAAACTTGTCAAGGAAGAAAATATAGGTGAAGTTGTAAAGTATGAAAATGCACAGAATCTTGCAAGGGTTATGGAAAGTATTCTTTCCAATAAGAGCTTGAGGGAAATATACAAGAGAAACCTCTCAAAAATTGCTCCAAAGTTTAAATGGGGCAATGCAGCAAGACCGCTGATAGAATATTGTATCCAGGCTGACTATGCTTCCGATAAGAAAAAAATGATGGAAATTTTGAACCTGCAGAACAGGAAGATGATAAGTGTTGTCAAGGAAAACATGGAAGGCATTACAAACGCGTTGTTTATTACTGACAATAAATTCAGAGACACCCAATATATAGATGAAAATGAGCTTGGCAAAATATTTTTTATTGAAATAAGCGAAGCTACAAACAATAAGAAGAAAGACCAATACGATCAGGAAGTTCTTGCAAATTTAAAAAATGCGACAATGAAAAGGACAAATTTTGATGTTGCAATAATAAATAATGCTTTTCATGGCATTACTTCGAAATTCTTTTATGATTTCATAAGTGTTTTAAATATGAGACTTAAAAACGACGGGGTTTTATTCTTTTCAATACCTGAAAGGAAAGGGCTAAGCCAGCTTGTTAATTTAAGCGGCAAGGCTTTTGACGACTCTGGCACCATTGATAATTTCACTGTTGAATATATCCTGAAAAATATTGGTTTTGAAATTATAGAAAAAGGCGTTTATGAGAAATATGATAGTGATTCAAAACTTGCAAAAGCTTATTCGGAAATCGGAGAAATATATGGCAAGAACGAATTGTTTGAATTATTTGATATTAAGTTCAAGCGGGATAACTTCAGGGAGTTAAAGCTACTGAGCAAGTTTGACATCTTAAATTCTGATGAACTCAACATAGATAAATCTGTCAAAGGCAAGTTAAAAAAATATATTTACCTGCTTACAAGCTTATACTTTGAAAATATCCGCAAGAGTTTTAATGATGTAATGAAATCCATCAATAATAATATACATCTTCAGATAAATTCTGAAATTAACGAACTTAACAGAAAAAACAGGGAAAGGCTCATATTGATTTATTTTAATGTTTTCAAGCAGCTTGAATCAGAAATCAGGAATTTAGGCTATGATATCAAGGAATTAAAAGATATTCTTGAAAAGATTAAGATAGAATCCGGCAAAGAAATTGACGTTGACAGCAAAATTGATCTTCTTTGCAGGGATTTTGAAAATATTGATACAATTCTAGGGCTTAAGATATCAAACAGGTATTATCTGGCAAGAAAGCTTTAATTTGCTGTAGTAATATTAAAGGTATTTTATTTATGGCTTTATTTTAAAGCCAAATCCAAATAATAATTGCTCTTCTTTTGAAAGGTTTTAATTGAGAGATACTTCATTGCCTAATGTATCAATTATAACAGTAAATTTTAACGGAAGATTTTTTTTAAAAACTTTGTTTGATTCAATTGCAAATCTTAATTATCCGCAGGAAAAGCTTCAGATAATTATGGTTGACAACGGTTCAAAAGATGGTTCCGCTGCTTTTGTAAGAAATAATTATCCCTTTGTTGAAATCTTATCGTCTGATAAAAACCTTGGTTTTGCAGGAGGCAACAATGCCGGGGCAAAACTGGCCAAAGGAGACTATATTGCTTTTATAAACAATGATTGTGCTGTTGAGCGTGAATGGCTTTTAAGCCTTGTAAATGTATTAAACGAAAAAGAAAAAGAAAATGTTAAAATCGGAGGCGTTGGCTCTAAAGTATTGTTTTACTTTAAGTACCTGCCGTTAAAAATATCTTTTAAGAACTCTCCCGTCCCGGATACAGAGGTAAATGAAAAAGATGAATACCCTGGGGTAATAAAGGGACTTAACATCAGGGAAAACAAAATTACAAGTGAATATCCTGATAC